>JBPCMM010000083.1:0-5838 GCA_051002255.1 Pyrinomonadaceae bacterium | reverse complement strand
TCGCCAAAGCAGTCGCGGGCGATGAGTAACCTGCGCCGCCGGGAATCCCACAGAGCGAAGGCAAACATGCCGTTGAGGTAATGAACCATCTCCCGACCATACTCCTCGTAGAGATGAGGGAGGACTTCAGTATCGGAAGCGCTGCGAAATGCGTGGCCGCGTTTTTCCAGGTCGGAGCGCAATTGGCGATAGTTGTAGATCTCGCCGTTGAGGACCACGGCGACACTCTGGTCTTCGTTGAATACTGGTTGTTCGCCGCTGACAAGATCGATAATTGCGAGGCGGCGCATTCCGAACCCGACACCGGTAGAAACAAGCAACCCTTCGGAGTCAGGCCCGCGATGAACCATGCGCTCACACATGGCGTGCAGCAGTTCCTTCGCGCCATCGGGAGGCGGCGTGCGCGAATCAAGGCTGGCCCAACCGGTTATTCCACACATAGGTTCGTAAATCGTAAATCGTGAATCGTGAATCGTGAAATTCAGAGCTACGTTGCTCTGCGTTTAAGACTTTGTGAAAGCCTTGTAATCATCCGACCTATGTCGTCGATGTCTCTGGCTAAGTCTTGGTAGTCCTTCTCCGACAAGTATCCAAGTCTAGATGCTATCAACAGTTCGGTATCTACTTCGCTAGCTGAGCCCTGCGAGTGGGACAAGAACTGCATGAACTCTTTGAGCGAAGTGCGTGCAGCACCCTCCGCGATGTTGGCGGCTACCGACACAGCCGCACGGCGTATCTGTGAGGTTAATCCAAACTTTTCTTCTTTGGGAAAACGGTCTGTGATCCTATAGATCCGGACAATGAAATCAATTGCTCTTCTCCAAAGATCGAGTTTTTGGTGAGGTCTCATCTGTAAGCTCCTTTTTCAGTGTGTAGAGTTGAGAACTAACGGGAATTGCAGCTCCCGCATTTTCGATTCACGATTCACGATTCACGATTTACGATTCACGCTCCAGGAAAACCAATTTTCTCGCGCACGGCGTAGATCGATTTCTCCTGCGACTCGTGATACGTTCGCACCAGCATCTCCGCCAGCAAACCCATCAGCAGAAACTGAATGCCCACCGCGAACATCACGATCGCCAGAATCGGCAGTGGCGTTTGCACGAAGTCTGCCTTGTGAAAGAGTTTCAAAAAGACAGCGTACAAACCCGCCACCACTGATACCAAAAACGCCAGCATGCCAAACGACACGAAACCGTAAATGGGTTTCGTCTGGTAGGAAGCAATGAACTTGATCGTCATCAAATCCAACACGACTTTGAGAGTGCGTGATAAGCCATACTTCGACTTGCCCATTGTGCGCGGGTGGTGTTCGACCGGGATCTCCGACACACGCGCGCCGACCCACGAGGCGTAGATAGGAATAAAGCGATGCATCTCTCCGTACAGCCGCACATCCTTGAGGGCCTCGCGGCGGTAGGCCTTGAGCGAACACCCATAGTCGTGAAGGGAGACGCCTCCGATCCAGGAGATCAATCTGTTGGCAATCATTGAAGGGATCTTGCGGGTCACCAGCTTGTCCTGGCGATTCTTGCGCCATCCGGAAACCACATCGTAACCCTCATCAAGCTTAACCAGCAGCCGGATGATATCCGCAGGATCGTTTTGCAGGTCCGCATCCATCGGTATCAAGACTTCGCCTCGGGCCGCGTCAATGCCGGCGGACATTGCGGCGGTCTGTCCGTAGTTGCGTTTAAGAGCGACTACGCGCACGCGCCCATCGCGTTCGGCCACTTGACGCAAAACTCTCAGGCTGCCATCAGTTGAGCCATCGTCGACGTAGATGATCTCGGCCGAGCGACCGAGTTTAGCTAGCGCCTCATCCAGTTTAGTATGGAGTGGTAGGAGATTTGGCTCTTCGTTGTAGACCGGAAGGAACACGGAGATCTCAGGAGCTTCCTCGCCGCGCGGCGAGGTCTCCACCTGCCTTCGTGCTGCCACTTCCTGGTCGTAGATTTTCATTGATATTGGAACTGCATGGACCAATTAATCAGTGCGACGTGCGACGCAGATAATCGAAACCCCAAAGGGAAGATTCACATGACGCAGTAGCGCCGCTTCAGCGCCGAGAATGCGTCCCAGTACGCCGTTCAAGAATCCCACCGTCAGGTTGTTTTCTGAGGCGGGACGTAAACCCGTCATGCGCATCAGCAAGCGGCCGAGTAGGATCGGAGCGAAGAAAGTGATATTCGCATAGGTAGCGAGCTCGACTTCCAACCCGGCCTGTCGCACAACCTTCTTAAGGCTTGCGAGAGTGTAACGGCGGCGGTGATTGCTGATGTCGTCCTGGACGCCCCACAAAAACATGAACGCTGGCACGAAAAGCAGCGCGCGGCCATTGGGACGCAGCACACGTCGCATCTCTTGCAAACCAGCGACATCGTTATCAAGGTGCTCGACTACATCGAGTCCAGTAACCAGATCGAAAGACTTGTCTTCGTAAGGAAGACGTTCCGCTTCACCCTGCCGCACATGTTTAAGGCCTCGCGTTTGGCAAAAGTCCAGAGCCTCTGTCGAAACATCAACGCCCTCGGCTTCACCGAAGTGGGCAAGCATTTCAAGGTTCGCGCCCGTACCGCAACCGACGTCGAGAATTCGCGGCTGCGGGGTGTTTAGATTCCCGACGATTTTTTTGACAAAACTGGAGAGTATTCGCCGTCGCCCGACAAACCACCAGTGACTTCCCTCAACCCGATACATGATCGAGTAAGTGTGTGGCTGCATCTCCCGCGGCAGCGGATCACGGATAATGTTTGTTGTCGTGGACATTCGGTTCAGACTTGGTTCGTTGGCGGACGATTCCCGGTCTGGGAAACACTGGTATTGTAACAAATCGGCGGCGAACTCAGACACCCACGGCTAGTGAGATCTCCACGATCGATTAAATCCGGCGGTCTTTTAATTACCGTAAACACCGAGTGAAAAATCAAAAGTACCTAAGGTAATTTGCAGGTTAAGAAGGGTGGCTTGCCCCCGCTCGAGCGCCAACGGTGCGACTGGTTGGGTAGTGTCTCAACGGGCATATCACTACCAAGATAGAACGGCTTCTAACAAAAACAATCAGAGCTGAGCCGGGGGCTGTAGTTGAGAGCTGAAGTAACAACTCGCGCCGTTGGCGCTTGAGCGGGGGCAAGCCACCCTTCCTAACCTGCAAATTACTGTGGGCTGTCTTGGCTCCTTCACACAGCCTCTACCGCGGTTGCGCCAGGTTATCCTCCGGCTCTCGAAACCAGTCAAGGAACCTGCGAACTCCATCTTCAATCTGGGTTTGGGGATTGTATCCAAGCAAGCGGCGCGCTTTGGTGATGTCGGCAAAGGTTTGTGGCACATCACCTGGCTGCAGAGGCTGGGAATCAATGATCGCCTTTTGACCAAGCTCCTGTTCAAGGAGCGAGATCAATTCACTTAGCTCAACTGTTCGCGACTCTCCCAGGTTGATCACCTCGTAGTTAGTCTGCTCGAAATCGATAGCGGCACGAACTCCGGCGATGATGTCGTCGATATAGGTGTAGTCGCGGCGAGTTCTACCGTCGCCGAATACCGGGATCGGCTTGCCTTGGGTGATTAAGCGAGCGAATTTATGTATTGCCAGATCCGGACGCTGGCGCGCTCCGTAGACCGTAAAAAACCGCAAGCAAACCGATCGCAGATCGTATAAGTGTGAGTAAGTATGACAGAGCAACTCACCGGCAGCTTTTGTTGTCGCGTACGGTGAAATGGGCTGGCGGATTGGATCCTCTTCGCTAAAGGGTACTTTCGCATTAATGCCGTAAACAGATGAGGAAGATCCGAACACAAACTGTTTGACGCTATGCTTGCGTGCTTGTTCAAGCAGGTTCAGGGTCCCGTTGATATTTGTCTCCGTATAGAGCTGGGGATCTTTCAAAGATGGCCGCACGCCCGCGCGCGCCACCAGATGAACGATGGCATCAAACTGGGTTTGGTTGAAGACCTGCCCCAGGGCCGATTGAGCTCGGATATCAACCTCAACTAAGTTGTAGGCAGGATTCTTTTCGTGAGCACGAACGTTGTTGCGCTTGATCTCCGGCTCGTAGAAGTCGTTGAAATCGTCGACCACCGTGACGGCCCACTCGCCTTCCGCAAGTAGATGGTCCACCAGATGGGAACCGATGAAACCAGCGCCGCCGGTAATGAGAATGTTTTTCATAGACGTAAGCCACTTTGGACTGCGGGGCAAGGCCCGGGTCCCCGGCGCGGCAGCCGCGCTGGGGTGGTCACAGCGCGACACCACTTTGGATCGCCCGCTTGAGTCTTGACGAAATACGAAATCGAAAGCGCCGTCGTCTTCCACCCCCCGTGGGGCGGCCCCGCTTGGGGGACCCTCGCCGCTTCGCTCTACCGGCCCAGTCAAAAGTGACTACGGAATCAACAATAACTTTCCGCTTGTATTTCTGCCTTGGAGATCACGATGCGCTTCCTGCGCATGAGAAAGCGGGTAAGCTTTGTGTATTCGGAGTTTCACATCGCCTGAGATAATCATCTGCAAAACATCGCTAGAGCGTTGCTCCAGTTCCGCGCGAGTGGCGATGTGGTGGTGCAGGCTGGGTCGCGTGACAAATAGCGACCCGTGTTTTGTCAGTAGCATGAGATCAAACGGAGGCACCGCTCCACTAGCGCCGCCGAAGAGAACCAAGTAGCCGCGCGGACCGAGGACCTTGAGATCCTTTTCGAAGGTGGCCTTTCCCACGCCGTCATAGACGACATTCACACCTTTATCGTTAGTGAGGCGCAGGGTTTCTTTTTCAAAATCTTGCTTCGTATAGATAATCAACTCGTCGGCCCCGGCGTCGTGCGCTAGTTTCGCCTTCTCGTCTGAACCTGAGGTGCCAATCACGCGCGCGCCCAGCTTCTTCGCCATCTGGACCAGCAATAGGCCCACACCGCCTGCAGCAGCATGAATCAGCACCGTTTGTCCCGTTTTTATGGGAAAGGTGCTGTGGCTCAAATAGTGCGCCGTCATGCCCTGGAGCATGGCGGCGGCCGCCTGGTTGAAATCCAGTTTTTCAGGAATTTGAACCAGACGATCGGCGGGCACCACTGCAAACTCGGCATAACTTCCCAAAACGCCTGTATACGCCACGCGGTCGCCCGGCTTGACATTAGAAGCCTCTGAACCGAGCGTGGTTACAACACCCGCACCTTCCTGCCCAAGAGTGAACGGTAGGGCCGCAGGATATCGGCCCTCGCGGTAGTAAACGTCGATAAAATTCACACCCGCCGCTTTGATCTGAACCACGGCTTCATTTGGCTTGGGCTCAGGTGTGGGAATATCGACCAGCTCAAGAATCTCGGGGCCGCCGACTTTGGAAACTTGAACGGCTTTCATGAGGGTAGCTCTGTGCGTTGCTCTTTACTCGTGAAATCGTTAATCGTAAATCGCAAATCGTGAAAGGAACCACTTTTGACGAGTGCCAGGCGATGTTAAGCGCCGGCAACGTCGTCGCTCATTACAGAACCGCGAGCGGTTCTATGAGAAGGGCTGTCAAGAAAAAAGTTTCTCCTAAGCCGCCAATAAAGTTCTTGGCAGCTAGCCACTCAACACACCCGAAGCCGCTCAACGCTCATCACCACGCCTCTTGTTGACCGTTTTTTTTGTTGCCTTTGTTTGAGCCCGATGTGAATAGTCGTTGCCGTGGTCAGTTTTGAAGACTGCCAACCATGGTTCTATTTGCGACTCCAGCCCCCTGTGGCGCTGGGCCTATGACTATTTCTGGTTATGCGTGGGGGCATATAGTAGCGACTGGTCCTCAGCAGTTGCTGGAACATCCGCTCGCTTGATACTCACCCACGACCCCTGCATCTGGCACACAAAGC
>JBPCMM010000082.1:0-20445 GCA_051002255.1 Pyrinomonadaceae bacterium | reverse complement strand
TGCCAACGAATGTGACCCTCTGCAGGTGCTAGTAGGGCGCAGATCAACCTTAACAGACTCGTCTTGCCACTGCCGTTTGGTCCCCGCACTTGCAAGAAGGAACCAGGGCTTAGGGCAAAGTTGACGTCGCTGAATAATCGACGGTCGCCGCGTACGCATCCAAGGTTTGTGGCTTCCAGCATTCCTCTTGTCCTAGCAGCCCACGCGGGCTGCCCGCGTCGGGCCCGCTCTTCTGCCTGATATCAAATGGTCGTCAGTTATTGTATTGAACCTGGGAATGAAAAGCACACCATGCAGATTTCCAGACCCAACTAAAAGTTCCTAAGTACTGCCCTTCGCAATTAAGTCGACGTATTTGGAGTGCGGCGGCAAAGCGAAGCGGCGACGGCGCTTTGGATACCGGGTCGCGCTTCCCATTTAGTCAAATCGAGAATCCAAAGCGGTGTCGCGCTGCGCTTGCAACCGCGCTCCAAATGGCCCGAATACGTTAGTATATTTATGAAATCGCGCACTAAGCCTTACGTGAATCGCGCACTTGATCTTATTTATTCGTGCCAATGTAACCGCTGTTTTCCCGAACATCAATTATCGTTACAGGCTCCTTCTATCTGCTTTCGCTTTTTCTCTTCAGCCGTCCTGAGTTCAATTTGCGAGCCCTTTCAGTGTTCTGTCCGGAAAAAAGTCCCGGAGGGATGAAACGTTTATAGAGACCAGCGGGACATATTAATCCGCAGCCCATTTATGGGGCGACAGTGCGCACATTCCGCTCCTGTCGGAGCTTCGAGTCTAAAGATTCATGCGTTGTTCAATAGACATTTCGCCGCTACGCGGCTTTTCCTTACAACTCGAGTTGACGGTCAACTGCTCAAGGAGTTTGGGCGTGGTGAGGCTCCTCGAGGATACCAATTTCGTACTGCTTGATCCTGACATCGCCGCAGCAGCCTGCACTCACGCTGAATCTCATCCCCCGGCAGCCTGTCTGAAAAACAAACACGATCCACGAAACGACACGAAACCGCACGAATGGATGCTTTGATTCGAGTTATTTCGTGTGATTTCGTGGATCGCTTTACTGCCTTTATTGCTGCTCACTATTTTTTCAGCTATCTACTAAAAGCCCAACGAACGCCATGCAGCGACCGCGAATTAGGTCTCTCATGCAGGACTTGTCCTTGCTAGCCTCAGACTTTTCCGATAAAAGAATTGCATTCAGAATGAAGAAACGCACCCTACGCTCCCAGTCGACTAATCTTTCCAAACCGGGCAAGGTGCACCGCGCCAAATCCTCCGCGCCTCCACAGTACCCATTCTCGGCAATCGTTGGTCAGGAAGAGATGAAGCTCGCGCTTATGCTGAACGCAGTCGATCCATCGATTGGCGGCGTACTCATCATGGGACATCGCGGTACCGGCAAATCTACTGCAGTGCGAGGCCTCGCTGAGCTGTTACCCGAAATCAAAGTCGTTGCGGGATGCGCATATCGTTGCGACCCAGCAAGCGGAAGCAATCTTTGCGCCGAGTGTCAAAAGAAGTCGGATCTGGGCGAACGATTGGAGCGTGAACTGGCCGCTGTAGCCGTCGTGGATCTTCCGCTCGGCGCCACCGAAGATCGCGTGTGTGGGACCATTGATATCGAGCGGGCTCTCCAGCAGGGAACAAAAACATTTGAGCCGGGACTTCTGGCCCGAGCGAACCGGGGGATTCTATACATCGACGAGGTCAATCTTCTCGACGACCATCTGGTTGACGTTTTGCTTGATGTAGCGGTCACGGGTGTAAATAGGGTGGAGCGAGAGGGCATTTCGATCCAACATCCGGCCCGCTTCGTACTAATTGGCTCCGGAAATCCTGAGGAGGGAGAGTTGCGCCCCCAGCTACTGGATCGGTTTGGTCTGCACGTGGAAGTGAAAACTGATCATGATCTCGATCGGCGAGTCGACATTGTCGAACGCCGCAACGCCTTCGAGCGGAATCCCGAAAAGTTCTGCGCCAACCGGGCCCGGGATCAGCAGCAACTTCGAGACAAAATCACTCGCGCACAGAAATACTCCGGTGCAGTCATAGTTGAGCACCTATTATTGCGTCAGATTGCCCAGCTTTGCTCTGAGCTGAAGATCGACGGACACCGTGGTGAGTTGACGATCACTCGAGCCGGACGTGCGTTGGCAGCCTTCGAGAGTCGCAAGAAAGTAGCGGAAGCCGATGTCCGTCGCGTTACCCCAATGGCCTTGCGCCACAGGCTGCGGAGGGATCCGCTTGAAGAACCGGCCAGCACCGAGAGAATTCAGCGAGCCTTGGAAAACGTATTCGCCGACCAGGCAAAGAAGCGCGACGCCGGGTCAGGCAGCGGGGGACGAGGCGACGGCGCTAGAGCCGTAGGGCGGAACTCGGAGAACGAAGCTCGCAGTCGAAGCTCTGCCGAGATTTCTCGTTCAGGTCGTAAATCAGTTGATCCAAATGCGGGCCGTGGCTTCGATTTACCAGAGGTGCCCTCGTTGTCCTCGGGTGTGGGCATTGAGTTGTTTGAGTTCGGATTTAATGAGCGTTCGGGACCCGCGCGACGTCAATCAAAGGCAGCTAATTTCACCAGAAGACCGATGGCCGGATCCAAACAGATTTGCTACGGCTCTCAGCCAGGAAGGTATGCGCGGGCGGTCAGCTTCAGACGTGAGGGCAGCAGAATAGCGGTTGACGCCACTCTGCGGGCGGCGGCAGGCGCCGGGTGCCGGGTGGCGGGTGGCAAGTCTTGTCTCCTGCCGAAAGCTGATACCCCGAATGTGACACCTAATCTCCGTTACAGGCAACTGAGCCGCAAGAGCGGCAGGCTGTTCATTTTCGCGATAGACGCCTCTGGAAGTATGGCAATCAATCGCATCCGACAGGCTAAAGGAGTTGCGCTCAACCTACTGAAGCAGTCATACATTAAACGCGACCGCGTCGCGATCGTGGAGTTTCGGGGCACGTCAGCCGAAGTGCTGTTACCGCCGTCAAGAAGCATGCTTCGCGCAAGGCGAGTTCTCGATTCATTAGTAGTCGGCGGCGGCACGCCCCTCGCCGCCGGGCTGATCCGTTCGCTGGAGATAGCAAAGCAAGATCGAAGCGACGGTGAGATCGTTCTTTTGGTTTTCACTGACGGCAACGCGAATGTCGCCTCCGGATCAAACGGAAGTGCGTCCGTCTCTAGCCGTCGGGCTGAACGTCGGGAAACGATCGACGGAGAGTCAGCGGGTTTGGGTTTAGCATTACGAAAGGCCGGAGTAAAAATCTTTGTCGTGGACAGTCACAACCAATATGTCTCAAACGGCGCTGCTCGAGCCCTGGCAGAAACATTGGGTTCTCATTACCTAACCGTCAAGCTGAGCAATTAGTGTAATCTCTCGCAACTGACTTAGAGATTTTTTCGTGCGGCTTCGTGGGATCTCGTGGATCGAGTCTTTACCCACGGAAGTCGATCCACGAACTGACACGAAAAATCACGAAATTCAAAGAGCTTCTTCTATCATTCATAAAACCGGCGAACACGCTTGACTGTTGTGGTGTTACTTTCGAGACACGACGTTACGCCAAATGTTGAGTCAATTTGGAAAATCACTGACGGAAGCTGAACGCGATCAGCGTGTACTTGAACTCTACGATCAACTCAACGAAGTCGAGCAGCGGCTGATACCAACCGGCTTACACGTGTTTGGACGTCCCTCTGAGGTCGCAGAGCGAGCTGACATGCTCGGAATGATCGCCTCGTTCAACCGCCCTGAGGCCGGTGTACGAGCACTGCCGGATCTGGTGAGCGAGAATCTCGGCCTCGGAAGTTATGACGCATTGCTCAAGTCCGCATCATTTGACCAGGCACGATTGTCGGACCGCGAGCGCGTTGATAGCGTAGTCTCGGCGGCGATTAAGGAGTTTCTCCATGGCGGTTCCGAAGTAGCGGCATTTTTGCTGGAGCGTACCTCGAATACTAATCGTCAGGATTCGATGCCAGTGTTCGCGCTGCTGGATAGGATCTCGCAGCAGCTCGAGACCAATAACGAAGTCGAAGCTTTGCTGCGTGCGTTGAGAGGGGAATTCATCGAACCCGGTCCAGGTGCCGACATCGTGCAAAACCCTGCAATCCTTCCCACCGGCAGGAACACACACGCGGTTAATCCCTACACCATTCCTTCGACTATGGCTTTCGCCCGCGCCGAAGCGGTTGCCGGGAATTTGCTGGAACGCTACCGGGCCGAGAACGGACGCTATCCCCGAGCAATGGCGTTGGTGTTGTGGGGTCTGGATAACATCAAGACTCAAGGTGAAGGGGTGGCCCAGGCACTTTGGTTGCTGGGTGTGCGTCCGATGCGCGATGCCCTCAACCGGGTTACGGAAGTGGAAGCGATTCCGCTTGAGGAATTGAAACGACCTCGGATTGACGTGGTCATGACTATCTCAGGAATCTTCCGCGATTTGTTTAGTCCGACCGTGTTGTTACTCGACAAAGCCGTTCGACTCGTTGCCCATCTGGATGAGCCACCGGAAATGAATTATTTGCGGCGACACGTGATGGAACAAGTGCGCAACGATGTCTGCCCCTTTGAGGACGCGGTGGCCCGTGTGTTTTCTAACGCTCCGGGCAACTACGGGGCAAATGTCAACTTCATGGTGATGGATTCGCAGTGGGACCGCGACGAGACACTCGGAGATCTTTTCGTGACACGCAAGTGCTTCGCCTACGGCCGAGACTCTCAGGGACGCGCGGTTGAAGGCCGTGAAGCCCGAGGTGCGATGGATCAAGCTTTGGGGCGGGTTGAAGCCACCTATCAGAACATCGACACTTTTGAGATTGGGATTACGGATGTCGATCATTACTTCGAGTATCTTGGCGGGATTTCAAAAGCCGTCGAGAAGCGCGCCCAGGCCCGGCCCTCAATCTACCTGTCAGACTCTCTTTCGCGTGATGCCAGAATTAGATCACTGGAGGAGACCGTGCGTCTGGAATCACGCTCGAAGACGCTCAACCCAAAATGGTACGAGGGGATGTTGAAACACGGATTCCGTGGAGTCGCCGAAATAGAGAGCCATGTTTCCAATACCTTTGGTTGGAGCGCAACAGCAGACGCTGTTGACGACTGGATCTATACAGAGGTGGCGAAAACATTTGTGTTGGACGAAGCGATGCTGGAGCGCTTGCGTACTCTCAATCCGCATTCCGCGCATTCGTTGGTTGGACGTTTGCTAGAGGCCCAAGGGCGCGGCTACTGGGATGTTGATGTCAATCTCCTGGATAAGCTGCGCGAGATCAGTTGCAGTTTGGAAGATCAGTTAGAAGGTGTCACTTAAGTCAGATGTTTGAATAAACAGAAGTCTGTTTCGTGTCATTTCGTGTGATTTAGTGGATCGTTGTCGCCCTGCTGCGAAAGACTGGAACGATCCACGAAATCACACGAACAAGCACGAAGAAGAGATCCAAAATAGAAACCCTAAGGAGGTCCTCTTCATGGCCGAATTAGTCCTCAAGGAAGAAGTTTATGAAATCATAGGCGCAGCGATGGATGTTTACCATCAGCTTGGCCGCGGCTTTCTCGAACCGATTTACCAGGAAGCATTCCAGATCGAATTACGCAGAAGAGGTCTGCCGTTTGAGCCTCAGGTCGAGCTTACAATTGAGTATAAAGGTCAGCCGCTCAAGAAGAAGTATGTTGCCGACGTGGTTTGCTTTAACCAGATTATTGTTGAATTGAAAGCACTGGATCGGCTGACTAGTCTGGATGAAGGGCAACTACTTAATACATGAAGATGACTCGCTTGGGAGTAGGGCTCTTAATCAATTTTGGCAGCCAAGTTAGGCTCGAGTGGAAAAGGTACGTAACCTGAGCCGCCGAATTTGTTCGTGTTCGTGTTCCTTCGTGTGATTTAGTGGATCGTGGGTTTCCCACCGGCGACAAACGATCCACGAAATAATACGAACAATCACGAAAAGCCTTCGGTAAACTGTGCTTGAATGACGAAGTCTAAAGGGTCAACAGGGAAGGCTCTGAATGCAGGTAACGGTTCTCTACGTCGGTTCTAGTTTGCTTGCGCCGCTCAAAGGTGCCGAGCGGGAGATCAATCGTGAGTACAAGCTCGACCTGCATGTGGATGCCTACAACTTCGGCGCGCCGCTAAATCTACTCGAGTGGAGCGAGGTCGACCGGGATCTCTCCGCGTCGGATGTTGTGTTCGTTATCCATGTGATGGATGGTGAGAACGCCTCGCGGCTGCTTCCTGCTCTTGAGCGGTACAGAAAACGCCATCACGCCGTGATCGTCATTAACTGCATGCCAGAATTGATGCGAAGGACGCGCATGGGAAGTTTGGATGTAGGTAGGCTTTTCGGAAACGATTCCACGGACAAGGAGCAGGGAAGAAGGGGAGAAGGGGAGCAGAGAAAATTTAAGCGCGCCGTCGGCCTCTTGGGCGCCGTTGGCTCATGGATTGGGAGGCAGGCCCGCGGAAACGGTTCAAACGGTGATTCCAACAAGCGGCGCCCCGGTCACGGGCAGTACCTGAAGCTGGTCGACAAACTGCCAAACATTCTCAGATTCGTGCCCACTGCGGGAAGACTCCGTGACATCAAAAACTACCTCTACCTCTTCTGTTATTTCCTCCAACCTACGCCGCGCAACATTCGCTTGATGGTCCTGTTTGCGCTGAAGCACTACGTGCCGGATGGGCGATTGCACAAACTCAAGATTGATATTCCCGTGCCGGAGGCTATGCCTTCGGTCGCGATCTATCACCCGGATGGCCCAAGACTCTTTGAGACTTTCGAGGCATATCGAAAGTGGTACTCCGGGCGAAGTCCAAAGTCCAAAGTCCAAAGTCCAAAATCGAAGCAAATACCTCTCGATACTGAGTCAACCATCGGGCTGCTTTTGATGCGGCCCCAGGTCGTCAGCAAAACAACGAAGCATTACGACGCACTCATTCACGCAATTGAAGACGAAGGCTTGAGTGTTATCCCCGCAATCTCAACGCTCATGGATAACCGGGAAGCGTGTGAGAAATTCTTCATCGACAATATTCCGAGTCCAAAGTCCAAAGTCCAAAGCCCAAAGGCCAGCATCAAAGCAACGGACAACGAACAACTGACAACTGACAAACCGCAATCGCGCGTCAGCCAGATCGTTTCGTTAACTGGCTTCAGCTTTGTGGGGGGACCGGCGATGAGCGATAGCCAGGCCGCCTCGGTGTTTCTAACCAAATTGAATCGTCCTTATCGTTCAGCTGTTAGTTTGGATACCCAGAGTATTGAAGCCTGGCAGGAGTCGCTTGCGGGATTGAATCCGATTCAAGCAGGAATGCAGATCGCCATTCCCGAGATCGATGGAGCCACTGAACCCTTTGTCTATGGCGGTATTTCAGTGACAGACGTTGAACCCGTGGCGCTGGAAGATCGCTGCCAACGTCTTGCTCGACGATTGCGACGTGCGAACCGTCTGCGCCGAGCTCCTCGCAGCGAGCTCAAGCTTGCCCTGGTCCTGTTTTGCTTTCCTCCGAACAAAGGCAACATCGGGACTGCCGCTGATCTCGATGTGTTTCCCAGCGTTTGGGACACACTGAGGAAATTGAAAGCGGACGGCTACGATGTTGAACTTCCTGCCTCAGCGGAAGAATTGCGGGAACGACTGCTTGGTGGGAACTCTGAGACTTTCGGAGCGGCGGCTAACGTTGCCTATCGAATGGACGTCGACGAATATCGGCGACTTTGTCCTTATGTGGATGAGATTGAGCCAGAGTGGGGAAGTGCGCCGGGCCGAATCAATTCGTTTGGAAGCGAGTTGCTAATTCAGGGACTCACGCTGGGCAAACTATTTATTGGTGTGCAGCCGACGTTTGGGTACGAAGGCGACCCGATGCGATTAATGATGGCTCGCGGCGGTGCGCCGCATCACGGCTTCATCGCTTTCTATACTTATCTTTCCCGCGTTCTCGATGCGGATGCCGTAATCCACGTTGGCACCCATGGGGCGATGGAATTCATGCCTGGCAAGCAAGTGGGACTTTCAGGGGAGTGCTGGCCGGACAGACTTGTGGGCGAACTACCAAACATCTACATCTACAGCGTCAACAACCCTTCGGAAGGTTCAATCGCCAAGCGCCGCTCCTACGCCGAACTGATTTCCTACCTGACACCACCGGTGGAGAATGCGGGACTTTACCGGGAACTTGCTTCGTTGAAGGATTTGTTGATGGCTTATAGACAGGCGACGGACGAGCCCGAGCGAGAAGCCTTATTTGAAACAATCGAGGAGTACAGCCGGAGTTTGAATTTCACTGAGAGTAGTCACTCCGCACCAGCGGGGGCAGTCTCACCTCACTGACCAGAGCGGCTCTTGCTTGAGGAATACCCAAACGATAAAGGAGAAATGTCATTCTACCGCTCCCGGTTCTGTAATAGCCATTAATGTCGATCGTGAATTGAAACTGATTAAACCACTCGTCCGAGCCTTATCTCTTTGATTTACACCACCTTGAACTAACATGTCACTCAGACGTTGGGAACAGTGGTGAGTCTTTTATACCGAGTAAGTGATGCTCAGGGATGAAAAGTCAATCGCTTTGAAACCAAGTCTTCAGCGATTTGCCCTGTCATTTGTGTGTGCAGTTCCGGCGGCAGGCGCCGCGCTGAGCTCCGTCAATCTTAGTGGCGTGATGCGGGGTGTGGAGAATGCCGAATCATCCGGTTTGCTCCCGGTAGCGACGGGGATTGCGAATTCCAACTTACCTGTTCTCATCGCTTTGTACCTCGGCATATTCGGGGGAGTTTTAGCGATTCTATTGTCCGCTGTTCGCTCATCCAAGATTGCTCTTTCGCCCCCAGCTAGGTTCTTGTTTGGGTCTGCTCTAAGCCTATTCGCTGTCTTGGTGTTGTGGAGGGCTAAATCAATGTTGATTATGGCTCTTCCCTCTTCCAGAGAAGGCGTGGTGGCCGGGGCATCCACGATAAAGTTATGGCTGACCCTGAGTCAGATTGGCGGAGTAATTTCCATCGTTGTCCTTTTGGTTGGCTCGATCTTTCGTATGGCTAGTGGCCCAAAACAGAAATGGAGCCCCGTCGCTGCGTTATTATTGGTCGTGATAGTTTTCCTCTTTGCGGCCATCGCGTTCCAGATTCGTAATTCATGGCTGCGAGACCTCTACCTGCAGTTGTGAATGTCGCTCCATTGGGAGCGAGATGTTTATAGCACCCGATTGGCCTAAATGCGCCCAGCTCCGTAGGAGCGCAATGTGAATTGCGGGGCTCGGCAGAACACATTTCGCTCCAAAAGGAGCTGAATCGAACTAATGGAGATTCGAGTTCTATAAACATTGGCTCTGGCGGGGCTTAAGCAGGCTCGTTTATGATCTGAACAGCTTCGTCATGAGCTATATTAGGCCAGGATACGCCTGCGAAATTGTTCCGCAGTCACTCGATGCCGGAAAGCCTCAACACCATTAAATGTGATCACCGGAATATCATCTTTGTAGCGTTCCAATAGCTCAGGATCGTTTTCGATGTTCACTTCGTCGAGCGTGAAATCTCCCGGGCAGTTGGCGACTTGCATCGCCTCCTTAGCTTCTTCACAAAGATGGCAGCCCGGTCGGGAGTAGATGATGACCTTGGTTTTCACGGTTGAGTCCTATCCGGTCCATTGCCGATCGTCAATTGCCAATTGCGTCTATTGCACCTTGCCATACGACGATAGAGGCCACTGCGGTTATTTTCAAATTGGCAATTGGAAATCGGCAATTGGCAATTGGCAATGTCGTTCATCGTGCATAAGCAACTAATAGTGAGCAGGCCAGTTGCGGCAAGAAAACGCGTAAATACTGCTTGCCAGTGAATTAGGAAACAGGTTATAAATACCGCCACCGAGCCAATTATAAATCTTAAAGGCGCGGCGCTCTTAATGATTACGCAAATAATTCGGGCAATCTCGCAGAGAGTGATCCCTGCTTTGTAGGGGAGTTGTATAGTTCAGGCTCTGCTATTGAAGTAGACGTGTACCTGCGACGCCGGGTTCAGACCTGGTCGCAGACTCCAATCGACGGAGGTATGCATAGTGGATAGTCCGGTCAATCAAGAGCTATCCCCAGAGCTATCCACCAAGACATCGAACGCCACGACTCCTGTATCAGGAGAATTGGCAGCTACACCTCCGCCGCCTTCCGCGCCGGCGAAAGCGTCGCCGCCTGCAGTAAAACCCGCCCCTAAAGCTGCCGGTGCAGTAGTTGAAAGCGCTCCCGATCCCCCAGTTAACAAAATGCGGCGGCGGATTGTTTGGGCTTCCGTGGTCGGATTTTTAACGACGTGCTTCCTGATGTTCCTGCGGTTCTTTTTGCCGCGAACGATTTTTGAGCCTGCAAGTAGTTTCCGCATCGGTCCCCCGAGTGATTACGCACTCGGCGTCGATACAAAGTGGCAACAGCAATATCGCATCTGGGTAACCAAGACTTCTGACCGCATCTTTGTGATCTACGCCCGCTGTACTCATCTCGGCTGTACACCCGATTGGAAGGCAAGCGAGAACAAGTTTAAATGCCCCTGCCATGGCAGTGGCTACGACAGCGAGGGCATTAACTTTGAAGGTCCGGCTCCCAGGCCAATGGATCGCGCTCACGTCGAACTTGATGCAGAGGGTCAGATCAAGGTGGACATTGCCAAGCTTTACGACTGGCCTAAGGGTGAAACAAGCGATTTTGACCAGCCCGGCGCTTACATTTCTTTGTGAGTATTGGCAGACATTAAGGCGCGAGCTCGATTTGCGCCCTTTTCTTAAGAAAATAGTCGCAGCGAGAGGTTATGGAGCCAGAACGTCCGGATCAATCGGAACATAAAGAGACGAAGCAGCTAACTGCCGGCGAAAAGTCAGGCGCGAGCCTGGTCGGAAAGGTGCGCGAGAGCGGCATAGCGCTAAAAGAGCGCGCCGTTGAGGAAGTTAAATCCTACAAGGACCCTCAAGATACACAGCTCTGGAAATCGATCTTTCGCGTATCTCATGATCGCTCGGATCCGCGCAATCGTTCTCTGGCAGTTCTGTCGAACGTATTTCTACACCTTCATCCGGCGAAAATTAATCGCGACGCTGTGCGTTACCCATTTACCTGGGGCATGGGGGGCATCACCTTCTATCTGTTCATCGTGCTTACGTTCACAGGTGTGCTCTTGATGTTTTATTACCACCCCACGAAGGCTGACGCTTTTAAGGACATCCTCTATTTGGAGCACGACGTACCCTTCGGGAAGCTCCTGCGTAATATGCATCGGTGGGCTGCCCATTTGATGGTGATAACTACCTGGCTACACATGTTTCGGGTCGTGCTTACTGGTTCGTATAAGAAACCACGCGAATTTAATTGGGGCGTCGGCGTGGTATTGCTGGTGCTAACTCTGCTGCTTTCGTTTACGGGCTACCTATTGCCGGATGACCAGCTCGGTTTCTGGGCCGTGACTGTAGGTACCAATATGGCTCGCGCCACTCCCATGCTGGGATCTGAAGGGCCCTTTGGAGTTCAGCTCGGAATGACTCAATTCAATGACGTTCGCTTTGGACTGCTGGGTGGCTCGATTGTTGACTCGAATGCGTTGTTGCGTTCCTACATCTGGCATTGCATCGGTATCCCTCTCGTGGCGTCGATTTTCATGGCTGTGCATTTTTGGCGCATACGTAAGGATGGGGGCATATCCGGACCGGCTCCGGTGATGCTTGAATCAGAGATGAAAGCAGTAAAGAAGAAGTAGCTAGTGAAGTGTTTCAAACTGACTTTACAGTTTTTTGCCAGCTTTGTGTGATCTTGTGGATGGAGTCTTCGCGCACGGAAAACGATCCACGAAATGACAACCAAGAGTCACGAAACTCCGAGATTTTAGTTTTAAACTATGGCGAAGCGTAGATTCAACTTAAGCAAAGGTAAGTTGATAACCCTGGGTGTGCTAGTAGTCCTGGTGGTCTTAGCAGTGCTAGCGGTCGAAGACTGGCATCAGCTATGGAAGATCTCGTCGGCGCCGGACAACGTTCCAATCGTAGCGATGCTCTTTCTGGTTCCCATCTTTACATGGATGGGAGTCCGACAGTCTCTGGCTAACGATCGCCTGATCAAGGAACTGGAACAGGATCCAAAACTGGCGAAAACCCACCATCGGAAGGCAGAACCCTGGCGCCCGGGGTGGGCGCGTGAACTCCATGTTTGGCCTTATCTGGTGCGCATCGAGTTCCTGGTGGCCGTCATCGTTACGGTTATCCTTTTTGTCTGGTCCATTACGCTTAACGCTCCCCTTGAAGAGCCTGCTAATCCTAATTTGACTATGAATCCGTCGAAGGCGCCCTGGTACTTCCTCGGATTGCAGGAGATGCTAGTCTATTTTGATCCCTGGATTGCCGGCGTAGTAATGCCATCGATCATCATGGTGGGTTTGATGGTCTTCCCCTACGTTGATTCAAACCCGCTTGGCAACGGCTATTACACCCTCAGACAACGCAGATTTGCTGTGAGTATGTTTGCCGTCGGGTTTCTGCAGTGGATTCTGCTGATTGTAATTGGCACCTTCATCCGCGGCCCCGGCTGGATCTGGTTCTGGCCCGGTCAGACCTGGGATCATAACGCGGTTGTGTTCGATAAGAACATAGACCTGCATGACATGATCGCGACGAGCTGGATCGGTAAAACGCTGCATCTCGGATTTCTCCAGACCGGCGTGGGGAAGTTCATCTTTGGCCTTCTGGTTGTAGGAGGTTTCTACATTGTCGGCGCCTTGTTTTTCCATTGGTTGATGACGGTCGATTTTAAGCGGATGTCCCTTCGGCCGCTCCGTTTGTTTCCTCGCGATCCGTTTGAGCAAAAGCTCCTGGAGCGAACAAGTATTCTGCAGTACGTGACTTTTCAGTTTTTTGCGATAACTGTGCTGTTAGCGATGCCGGTGAAACTTATCCTGCGTCTGGCGTTGACGATCAAGTATGTGTGGGTAACGCCCTGGTTCAACGTCTGAGTGGTTCTACATCTGACGCGCGCGGAGGAATGATCCCGAAGTGGCCGACTCTACCGAAACCAGCGAATCGTTGATGAAGAAAGAGCCCGAGCTCTCGGCACAGGATCCCATCGTGAGCCGCTCTACTAGCGGCATCATGCTGCTTTGCGCTCTGCTTCTCACCGCTTCCCTCGTCTGGGCACTTTGGGATGAAACTTTTGGTCAGCGTCCGTGGAGAAACATTCAGCAAGAGTTTGTCAGCCGTTACACGCGCTACCTGAAGAGCATTAAACCGCAGGCGGGCAAAAGTGAAGCTGAAGTTAAAGAGAGCGCCGAATACCAGACGCTGGACGCCGAAGCAAAAGCAGCGCTCGAAGAAGTAAAGCCGGAAAGCGCTGAGATTGATCGAAAGGTCGCGCAAATTCAAAAGCAGCTCGATGCGGTAACGGATCCCTTTCAGAATCAACGCGGCCGCCTCACGGTTATCAACTACAACGTGGAAATCTCTAAAGATTCCGCCAAAGAAAAATATCGGAGACAGGCGGAGGAGAAGCGTCAGGAAATAGTCGAAGTGGAGTTACCCGCTCCCGATGGCTCCGACAAGATCATCACGCAGAAGATGAATTATGAGCAACTCGAAAGGTTTTACAACGACCTCCGCGAGGAAAAGGCAAGACTTCTGGGTCGGAAAGCGGAGTTGCTCAAGTCGCCCACTGAACTCGCAACAACGCGGGACGACTATCTGCGGCACAACCTGATCGGATTGGGTCCTGGTCAAATCGATGGACTCATCCGAAAGATGGACAGCTTCGACTATTCCATCCTCGGTCACCAGATTAGTGCGAGTGAGTCAGATATCGTCGACCGCTGCGAAGTGTGTCATGTCGGCATCCGCGAGCCGCTGAATATCAGGCCAGCGGACTTGGCGCCTGATGGGCCCGGCAAGAAACCGGACAGTTTGGCGCGGGCATTCGTCAGCCACCCAAACCGCGAACTGCTGCAGATTCATAATCCGGATCGGTTTGGGTGCTCAGGTTGCCATTGGGGCAACGGCCGGGCCACCACGAGTGATGTTAAGGGCCACGGACGGCACAAATACTGGCTCTGGCCGTTGTTTGAGCGCGAGAATATCGAGGCCGGCTGCCAGCAATGTCATGCCAAAGATCGGGTTACACAAGGGGCTGAGACTTTGAACCTTGGTCGAGATCTTTTCTATGAGCGTGGTTGCGTAGGCTGCCACCGTTACGAAGGTTTCGACCGAGAAACGGATACTCTTTCCGGCACTCGGCAAAACACTACTCAACTCGAAGATCAAGTAATCGGCAACGATAGACAAATCCGGCAGGATACCGAGGCCGCTAATCAGGCGGGTGATGATGCTGAAGCGCAGCGGTTGCTGGCGCATGCGGAGTCATTGCGCGTCTCGAACAGCCTGCTCGCCGTGCGCATCGATCAGTTGAACCTGCAGGCGAAGTATTTGATGCAGGACCAGAAGAAGATTGGTCCGAACCTCAAAGACATTCGCCTCAAGCTGCGCAAGGAATGGGTCCCAGTCTGGCTTAAGGACCCTCAGGGTTTCCGACCGGGGACTAAGATGCCGACTTTCTGGCGATTCGGGGTCGATCGAGATGGGGACGACCAGATCAAAGCGATCTCGGCTTATCTCTGGCAGGAGAGCTTCAGCAGCAAGGTGCCGGATCAAGCCCGGGGCGACGCGGCCCACGGTAAAGAGTTGTTTGAAACCCGGGGTTGCCTCGGCTGCCACGGAATCGGCGACGGCGACAGCCAAATTGGTGGCAGCTTTGCCGCAAATCTTCAGCGGGTGGGTGAAAAGTCAAACTTCGAATACATCGTGCGCTGGATTCATAACCCACGCGAGCGCTGGGCGCCATATTGTCCGAAGGAAAAGCGAGATCTAACGCCAGAGGACTACAGCAAAAACAATAAGCCTTACGTGTTTGATACTGAGTTGAATTCTCGGTGTCCGAATGACGGTGCGGAGTTGCAGGTCCAGAACATGACCGTGATGCCAAACTTCCGGCTGTCTGATCGAGACGCTCGAGACATCGCCAGTTACTTGTTCTCGCTTTCCTCGCCTCCCGCCTATCCCGATGCTTCTTTTATGGACGATCCGAATTTGAAGGAGAAAGGTCATGGGTTGATCAAGCAATACGGTTGCGCCAGCTGCCACGAAATCAAAGGGTTTGAAGAGGAACAGCGTATCGGTAAGGAACTCACGGTTGAAGGTGCTACACCTATTGAGAGATTAGACTTCGCTCTGCTGACCCATGATGCGGAGAAGGGACACGATCCGCTCAAACTGCATGGTGACCATTCGGAGAAACCCTGGTACAACCACAAGGGCTTCTTCGAGCACAAGCTGGCCGAGCCCGCCATCTATGATCAGGGCAAGGAGAAGGATCCCAAGGATCGGCTGCGAATGCCCAAGCCTTATCTCACGCCGGAATGGCGAAATGCTCTGACCACATTTCTACTTGGCAGCGTCGGGGCTGAAGGATCGAATGTGCCCCCGTCGCTCTTTTATAATCCGCAGGACCAACGACGCCAGGACGTACAGAATGGTTGGTGGGTGATCAAGAAATATAACTGCGTGGGCTGTCACCAGATTCAGGTCGGTCAGCGTTCGGTGCTGATGGATGTTCCGGTTTATCAAACGCCCGAAGGTAAGGACCTGCTTCCGCCCCGATTGACGAGCGAAGGCGCCCGCGTTGATCCAAACTGGCTGCTGCGCTTTCTACAGGATCCGTCTTTGAGTGATCAGAAAGGGCAGGTAGCGCAGCCAGCCCCGAACCAGGCATCTACTCCTGGAGGCACTCCTGGCGGCGCCGCCGGCGGCAATGAAAATGCGCGGACAAACGGAGGAAACGCGGGCAACGGAACTGCAACTCAGAAGGGCGGACAGTTGAAAGCCCAACCAGGACTCGATCGCAATGGCGTGCGGCCATACTTGAAAGCGCGCATGCCGACCTTCAGTTTCTCGCCCAACGAACTTCAGACTCTGGTGCGCTTTTTCATGGCGCTTTCCGGTCAGCAGGAACCCTACATTAAAGAGCCGCTTCAACCGCTGACAGAGCAAGAGAAACTGGTAGCGCGGCAGATGTTTACTTCCGGCACTCCTTGTTTGAAGTGTCACATCACGGGCGAGCCAACACACGACGAAAAAGCGATTGCGCCTGACTTCCTGCTTGCAGGCGAACGTCTCAAGCGCGACTGGACCTTTCGCTGGCTGCTTGATCCCGCTCAGATCAGCCCGGGCACTGCCATGCCTAGCGGATTGTTCAGAAAGGAAGGGGACCGCTGGGTTATCAATCTCCCAAATCCGCCGGCCAGCGCAAACGAGTACAGCCAGGACCATGCGGACTTGCTCGTTCGCTATATGTTGTTGCTGACACCGGATGAGCAAAGACGGTTGCTGGCCACTTCTCCAGTACAGCCTGCTGCCAGTACAAGCTCCCAGACGCAGGGAAGATTGCGCCAGAAGAGCAGTGATAATCTGGTAAAGAAAATTCGCAGGAACAAGCGCTCGCCAACTGTGGCTCGCTCAGTCGGTCGAGCTATTACACGTGCCCCCGGAATGTAGTTGTCTGGTGTGCTTCGCGGGTCTACTTCTGACGGAGCCCGTGCTAGAGTTGCACCGAAAGTTATCTTAATTTGGAGGAACTGATCATGTTTAAGCAGATGAGGGTCTGGTTTGTCCTGACCATTATTCTTTCGCTCGTCGCGCTGGGTTCATCCTGTAGCAAGCAAGCGACAAACGATGCTGGTCCGGATACAAGCTCAACCGCGACTGGCACGCCCTACGAAAGCAAGGGTGATGAGGGAACAGTAACGGGAGCCATCGCATTCAATGGTACTCCACCAGCTCCGAAGAAAATCGACACGTCAGCAGATCCGGTCTGCGGACAAGCCAACCCGAATCTGGTGACAGAGGACACCCTGGCGAAGGACGGCAAGCTCGCGAATGTTTTTGTCTACATTAAAGATGGAACAACTGCCGGCGGCGCCAAGGTTGGCGACATCACTTTCAAAACGCCGACAGACGCGGTCACCCTCGACCAAAAAGGTTGCCACTATGTCCCGCATGTACTCGGCTTGCAGGCAAATCAGAAGCTGAGGATCACCAACAGCGATCCGACCCAGCACAACATCCACCCCACACCAAAGGTCAATCCCGAGTGGAACCAGACCCAGTCTAACGGCGCTCCGCCAATCGAGAAGACATTTGCTCGACCTGAGGTTCTGATTCCGGTTAAGTGCAATCAGCATCCCTGGATGAAGTCGTATGTCGGCGTTCTCCGGCATCCTTTCTACGCGGTTAGCGGTGAGGACGGGACTTTCACGATCAAGGGTGTGCCTCCCGGAACTTACACAGTTGCAGCATGGCATGAAAAAGGTGGTCCAAACGGCACTGAGAAGACGATGCAGGTCACAGTGCCCGCCAACGGCAGTGGGAAGGCCGACTTCGCTTTCGGCGACGCTGCAACTGCTTCATCACGGCCCGGTGGGCTTCAAATGATGCCGGCGCTTGAACTGCCGATGATCGGACGACACTGAGGCAAGATTGCCAGTTGCCAAATTGCCGATTGCCGATTTCAAGAGGGTTGATAGTTTATGATTAGCTTCTAACAGATCGGCAATTGGCAATTGGAAATCGGCAATAGAGACGGGGATAGCAATCAGGGGAACGGACTACGTGAATAAGGGGCTACACCGGTTTGCTTTGCTCGTGGCGAGCGCGACGTTCTTTTTGATTATTGCGGGTGCGCTCGTCACGAGTAATGACGCTGGATTGGCGACGGAAGATTGGCCACTTTCCAACGGACAGTTTTTTCCCGCAATGGTCGGAAACTTGTTCTGGGAGCATGGTCACCGCATGGTTGCCACTTCAGTCGGCTTACTGACAATCGGACTGGTGATCCTTCTCTTCTGGAAAGAACCGCGACGATGGGTACGCCGGTTGGGTTTGCTGGCGCTGTTCGGTGTCATTGTTCAGGGACTGCTTGGTGGCCTGACGGTAAAACTCATGTTGCCGCTGGCGGTATCCACGGCGCATGCCACGCTAGCACAGCTCTTTTTTTGCACCACGGTGGCCCTGGCGGTTTTCACTTCGAAAAGTTGGATTCAATGCGCTCTTACTATCGAAGAAAATGGAACTTTGCCGGTCCGCTATGTCGGCGCAGCCGCGGCAGCAACGATACTGCTGCAGCTCGTACTAGGCGCCACACTTCGACATTCCGCAACTTGGGACCAACATCTTCCGACTGAGTTGCTATTGGCTCACATCGCAGGCGCCATCGCAGTGGCAGTGACCTTGGCAAGCGCCGCTTTCATGATTCTGCGTCGCCACCCCGGAGTGGCATTTCTCGCCAGACCAGCGACGATCGCCGTGGCACTACTGGGGCTGCAATTGTTGCTGGGCGTCGCAGCATATCTAACTCGATTAAGGTCCCCTGACGATCCGCAGCCGCTCAATCCCATGATCGGGATAACCGTCGCGCATGTCGCTTGTGGCGCTCTGGTCTTTGCGACGACGATCGTTATGACCCTCAGAGCGTTTAAGGCCTTGCGTTCGACGCACTCGTGGGTTTCAGGAGACGTGGCCGAGCCCCGAAGCATTTAGAGGACTGAATGGAAGAGCTAGTTGTAGAACTTCATCCGGGAATTGCAGCGTCGGCAACCAATCCGCTCACGCTTCGCGAACGTGTGGCGGCTTATACCGAACTCACCAAACCGCGCATCACCTTCCTAATCGTCTTAACCGCCGCCGCTGGCTTTGCTCTAGCGACCAAGGGAAGGATTGATTACCTGCGAATGTTCAGCGCCATGATTGGCGTTGGTCTTCTCTCGTCGGGAATTGCGACACTTAATCAATACATGGAGCGTGATCTTGACGCTCTGATGCGGCGCACGGCTGATCGACCTTTGCCATCGGGCAAACTTTTACCGTGGGAAGCATTGGTTTTCGGTGTGGGCCTGACTGTCCTGGCCGAGATGTATCTTGCCGTCCTGGTGAATCCGCTCACCGCCTTGCTCGGACTGACGGTTATTGCTGGCTATTTGTTTGGTTACACCCCGCTGAAAACCAAGACATCGCTTTCAACTTTGGTCGGTGCGTTTCCGGGGGCAGTTCCGCCGTTGATCGGATGGACCGCAGCGCGCGGCGAACTGAGTCTGGAAGCGTGGGTGCTATTCGCGATCCTGTTTCTGTGGCAGTTCCCACATTTTCTGGCGATCGCCTGGATGTATCGAGAAGATTACGCCCGCGCTGGAATACTGATGTTACCCGTTGTTGAGCCAGACGGACGGATTACAGGTCAACAGATAGTTATTTACACGTTGATGCTCTTGCCCGTAAGCTTGCTGCCGACTGCGTTGGGAGTTTCCGGAGACATATATTTCTTTGGGGCGATCATTCTAGGCTTACTGTTTCTCCTTAGCAGTGTTCGTGCTGCGTTTTCGCAATCGCGGCAGGAGGCCCGAAGACTCTTGCTGGCCTCGGTCATTTATTTACCGCTGTTGTTCGTATTGATGGTTGTGAATCGTAAATCGTGAAATAGGAAATGGTAAATGGTAAGTCATAAGTCGAGAAGTCAGGAGACAGAAGTTAGAAGATGTTTGACGTCGAAACAGAAATGAACTCTTATCCTTTTCTTCTTACTCCTGACTCCTGACTTCTGACTTCTAAGTCACCATTTACAATTTACTATTCACCATTTACCAAAAGGAGTACCGATGGGACGAGCTCTTGCGGTTATTATCTGGATCCTGACGCTCTTGTCAGTTTCTCTCTTTTTCATCAACAAATGGTGGTTCCCGACCGCAATCACTGATCACGCGGCCGCCCTCGATCGCCAGTTCCTCATTACCATCATTGTGGTTGGCATTGCCTTCACCGCGGCCCAGGTAGGTCTTGGCTACATGGTCTGGAAATATCGAGAGGATGCCGTTCGCAGTCGAGCGACCTACACCCATGGAAGCAGCAAGCTGGAAGTTATCTGGACCGTTGTCACCGCCATTATCTTCATTGGTCTGGCGGTGATGGGACAGAGCGTGTGGGCGTCGCTGCGCTTCAATGATGCGCCTCCAGGCTCTTATCAGGTGGAAGTCGTGGCGCAACAATTTCAATGGAACTTTCATTACCCCGGAACGGATCGCGTCTTCGGTCGCACTGAGCCAAACTTGATTGATGACTCCTCACTGAACTTCATCGGCCTGGACGACGCGGATCCGAATGCAAAGGACGATGCTGTACATAGCGTGCTCGCCATCCCCTCCGGCCGTCCCGTCGAATTGATGTTGCGGTCGAAGGATGTGATTCATAACATCTGGGTCCCGCAACTTCGTTTCAAGCAGGATTTGGTTCCGGGCATGGTGATTCGGGTGCACTTTACCGCGAACACGCTCGGCAAGTATGAACTGGCCTGTGCGGAACTATGCGGGCAGCTCCACTTCAAGATGAA
>JBPCMM010000081.1:0-13875 GCA_051002255.1 Pyrinomonadaceae bacterium | reverse complement strand
GAATCGGCAGGTCACCGCTGATAGCGTAGGGCCAGAGACTAGACTGGGCCTTAGTGTTGAGACCCAGCACATGCGGCCGCGGCCGCAGCGAAGGATCGGAGTAGATGATGCGTGCGGCCAGGCGCTGGAACAGGTGCGCCTCTTCAGCATCGAGCTTCAGGTGGCTCATCTCCACCTGGGCCTTAGTCCATGCCAGTCGTGATTCGCGCTCGAAGATGCTGGGATCGTGATACTTGTCAGCCAGCATCATCGCTTCTTCCCGCGTGTTGGCGATGGCGGTACTGAACGTTACCCGGGCAGTTTCGTTTGGGGGAATGCGAACGCGACGCCGTAAACTGAACACCGGATCAAGCACCGCTCCGACTGTGTTAGACAATGGACGTTCTTCCATCACTGCCACCGGATCGGCGGGAGTGTGTCCGCGTCCCAAAAAACGACCACGGTCCGTTTCATACTGCACGGCTCCGAGGATGTCGCCTTCGGCAACCACCGCGTGCACGGCCCAGATTTGCTTGTCCTCAGATGATCGTTGTCGGCGATGGGCCAGGAGCGCGTTCTCGACTGCGAAGAATTCAGTTTCAATAAAGAGATTGCTGAACGCCGGATGTGCCGCGTCGGCCTGAGGCGGGGCCAGGACGATCTCGGCGTAGCTGGTAAGTTCAATTTCCCGCGTCCGCACGGAATTGTTGGTAATTGAAACTCGTCTCACCTCGGCATTGTCCTCGGCTGAAATTACGACCTCGAGGTGTGTGACGATACCGGCATCGCTGCGCCAGAAGTCTGCTTTGTCCTCCGAGAACGCGACTTCGTACGACTGGGGCCGGCGTTGAACCGGCTGATGACCCGCCGACCACACCGTGGCGCTGCGGACGTCCCGAAGGTAAATAAAAGTGCCCCAGTTATCTCGGGTCACGTCTTCGCGCCAGCGAGTTACGGCGTTTGGGCCACAAGCGGAATATCCAGCTCCGGCAGTGGTTATCATGAGGTTATAAGTGCCATTCGAAAGAAGCTGCGTGCGGGGTGTTCCCAGATCCGGTGTGTGATAAACGCGAGTAACCATGCCGGGCAACGATTGCGTGACCCGACCAGTGAGCACTTCTTCGGCCCGAGGATGCGCCGCGGGCACGCCAACCGGGATTCGCTCTTGCAGCAGCAGTTCGGTGGCCCGCACGACCGGATCGGCATGAAAGCGATTTTCCATGCGACCGTTGTCAAGCGCATTGTTCAGCGCAACAAGACCCATGCCCTGGTGGTGAGTCATGAACGCACGAATGATGACGCGTCTTTGATCCTGGGGCAGTCGCTCCTTTGTGTAGTCGATTGACTCGTAAAACCCAAAGCGGCCCAGCGCTCCCTCCCGTTCAAGCGCGCGCAAATTGTCTATCGCCTCGGCGGGGCTGATCATTGCCGCCAGCATCGTGGCGTAGGGAGCGATAACCAGATCCTCGATCAGTCCTCTTTTCAGACCAAGACCCGGCACGCCGAATGGTCCGTACTGGTAATTCAGTTGCAGGTCGCGCACGTTGTAGGCTGATTCGGATACACCCCAGGGCACGCCGCGTTCTCGACCATACTCGATTTGTCTTGCCACTACTGAGCGATAGGTTTCGTTCAGTAGGGTGCCCTCGTAATTGCGCATCACCAGGAGAGGCATCAGATATTCGAACATCGTGCCGGTCCATGAGATCAGGGCGCGACCGCCATTTACGGAGGCGAGTTGGCGACCCATGCGAAACCAGTGTTCCTGTGGCACGTCGTCTTTTGCGATTGCCACAAAACTTGGCAGACGCGCCTCGGAAGCCAGCAGGTCATAAAAAGAATTGTCGGGGCGAAGCTCGCCAACGTTGTAGCCGATGGTAAAAACCTTGCGCTCCGGATCAAGGAGAAAGCGAAAGTCCATCTCTTCCACAATCTGTTCACACTTATTGGCCAGACGGCTGAGTCTTAACAGCAAGTCGTTGGCAGCGCCTGCTGCATTTTCGATGGCTGTTGCGAGACGTGAGATCGCGCTGCTTGCGCTTTGTGCTTCTTGACTTCCCGCCGCCGACGACTCAGCGAGCTGAGCTTGAAAAGCAGCGAGTTTCAGTAGCGCTTTATCAGCCAACTCAGGTATCTCCAGCGGCGTGGGCACGGCATCGAGAAGGCCTGCGACATCTCGCCAGAGAGCGCCTGTTTCCTCTTCCAGCCCTTCGATCGCCGCCTCGATCGGAGATAGCGATAACTGCCCCCAAGGCGTCAGCGTCATTACATCCCGTCGGTAAGACCGCACCTGCTGTCGCAATGCTCCCACCCACCAACGCAAGTCCTGGAAGCTCTCAGGGCCGTGCTCAATTGATAGTGCATCCACAATGTCGGTAGTTTCCACGGCGTGCTTCTCGAGCGAATCGAAGAGGAGAGACCACGACGACGGTGATCTGCTCGAATCTGAAGCGAGCAGCTCTTTGCATGCTTCAATTTCGCCTCGCAGGTGCCTGACCGTAACCACCGCAGTTCGTTGCCGGACCGTCCCAAGCCTTCCCGCTTCCTCGCTGATGGCAAGGATCGTATCGTTGAGTCCGTCGATAACGCGTTGATCGAGGAGCCTGACTTCGGGTAGCTCAATGCAGGCTTGCTTAAGGGCGATGAGATGACCGGCAAGATTGCCGCTATCGACGGTTGAGATGTACTGCGGCACTAGCGGTTCAAGAGTTCTAGTGTCGTACCAATTGAAACAATGACCGCGAAGCTTTCCCAACCTCGTAAGCGATGCGAATGTCAGCTCCTGTCGCTCAACGAATTCCAGGGTACTGATATAGCCGAAGTCATGCGCGGATAAGGTCGAAAGCATCAACATCCCGATGTTAGTGGGGGAGGTGCGGTGCGCGATTACGGGTCTGGGATCTTCCTGGAAGTTATCTGGCGGTAGCCAGTTGTCTTCAGCTCCCACAAAAGTTTCGAAGAAGCGCCAGGTGCGGCGAGCCACCAGACGGGCGAAGCGAAGATCCTCACCTGCCAGTTCTCTGCGGGCCCGCGCTGTCCGCTGGCTAACCCAATAGGCAACAAAGGGTGACATCGCCCAAACTAGCAGGAAGGGAGCTGCCACGCTCAGCGACGAAGGCCGCAGAAAAAAGCACAGCACAGCGGCAGCCAGAGTGAGCAACTGAGCTGGCAGCATGAACCATAAAAATGATGGCAGATCGTGACGCGAAGAACGTTCGGCCTGGGCAGCCGTTACCCACTCAAGCAACTTTCGGCGCGAGATCAGTTTTCGGTGCAGTGTGCGGACGATGGCGTCCAGCATCAAATAAGCCTGATGCGTGAGAAATATCATCGACAATGCCGCTTGCGCGGTGTTGGTTCTGATGTCCCCCCAGACACTCCAGAAATGACTGGTCCAGGGGACGCCACGCGGATGTATCAGGAGACTGGTGGTGACGTGAAGATAAACGGGAAAGGCAATCACCAGCACGACGAACAGAGTCCAAATCAGAGCCGAGCCTGGAAATAATGCCCATGCAACCACCAGCCATATGAACAGAGAGGGCGCAACCAGGCTTCGCCGTAGATTGTCGAGAATCTTCCAGCGCGAGATCAGTGGCAGGGAATTTCGCACTTTGCGCCCGTGTGCGTCTGGCACGGAGGGAAAGACCCACCTAATAATCTGCCAATCACCCCGACTCCAGCGATGTTGACGGTGAGCATAAGAATCGTAGCGCGCAGGATAGTCGTCGAGGAGCTCGAGGTCGGTAACCAGAGCCGCGCGCGCGTACAGCGACTCAAAGAGGTCGTGACTGAGCAGCGAATTCTCCGGCACGCGTCCGTCCAGGGCGGACTCGAACGCGTCTACCTCGTAGAGACCTTTGCCGGTGTAACTGCCTTGGCCAAAGAGATCCTGATACACGTCTGAGACGGCGGTTGTGTAGGGATCGATTCCGGTGTTCCCGGAAAAAATACTCGCAAATCTTGAGCGGGAAGCGCTCTCGAGTAAAATGCTGACGCGTGGTTGAAGAATGCCATAACCGGAGGTGACACGAGCAGTCGCCGGGTCAATGCGTGGCCGATTGAGCGGATGGATGGCCGTGCCCACGAGTTTGCGACCAACTTCGCGCGGTAGTTGGGTGTCGGAATCGAGCGTGATCACGAAGCGCACCTGCAAGAGCAGTTCCTGATTCGCTGTCTGAACCATAAAACTTGTGTCGCGGGCTCCGCGAAGGATGCGGTTGAATTCGTGGAGCTTTCCCCGCTTCCGTTCCCAACCCATCCATTTCCCTTCAGCCGAATTCCATTGACGGCGCCGGTGAAACAGATGAAACCGCTGAGGGTGGTGCTTGTTGTAACGCTGATTCAAGGCATCAATACCGCTCAGGGCCACATCAAGAAGGACGGCGTCTTCGGCCAGCTCTTCCGCATTGGCGTCTACAAAGTCTCCCAGGAGGGCGAAATAAATATGCTCGTCCTGGTTTGCCAGGAAATGGACCTCCAGTCTCTCGAGAAGTTCGCGCACGCCCTCTTCGCTGGAGAAAAGCGTGGGGACCACAACCATCGTGCACGCTTTTTCTCCAATACCTTCGGAAGTGTTCATCCTGGGCAACAGGCGTGGCTCGAGGAGATGGGTCACGTCCCAGTTCAGGATGCTAAGGGCGAGATCGCTGGCAGGAATCAGAGCCAGCAGGAAAGTCGCCGCCAACAGTGCCCAGTCGGCGCCGGCTTTGTACATCGAGAAGACCAGGACCGCGATGATCAGGGCCGTCAACAAAGTCAGCGTGCCCAAATAAGCGAGCGTCGGGTGGCGTAAACACCATCGACGGAAGCTCTCGGTTAATCGTGGTCGGTACCCAAAAGCGGCCTCCAGCTGAACCAAACCCTCATCAACCAGGTAGTAGCCGACGTGAGTTTGCGGACCAATGTTTTGGCCTCCGTTGGATGCCTTATCTGCTATCTTGACTACCGCTTCGCCAATCTCCAGCTCCGTGAACAAGGTTCGCTTGCTTATCCGTTCCACTACATGGCGGTAGCGATCCCTGGAACTGAATTCCATTTTCGAATATGCGCCTGCCGGGTCCTTCCCTAGCAGCGGATCAATCAAACTCACACTCTCAAAGAAATCACGCCAGTCGAGCGTTGAAAGGAGACGCATACTCGTGATGACGTTTCCTACCGTAACCTGGGTCGCAGCCTGCCGTTGATGCTCGCTGTGAATAACCTTTTCGATCGTGGTTCCTTGCCGTGCGAGCTGTTTTTCCAGCCAGTCAGTCACCGGCATCAAGGCAGGATCCTGTTCACGCAGTCGTTGCGTTAGTTGAACCACAAATGCTCGTGGTAGGTTTTCCCGTTTTCCGAGCCGCTCAGTAATTAGAGGCACCAGTGCAGAGGGTTGCCGGGCGGCGAGTTCCAGAAGTTTGTCGGCCAGTTGATCGGCTTGGTCGCGCTCCTCACGGGCGCCAACAATCAGGGTGGCGAGCATTCGCAAATTTTCCACGAGCGCCAAACGAAGGCTGATTGCCACTGCCCACAGTTCACCGATCGTAAGCGGTGAGACCGTTTGATATGCGGCAATGAACCTGCGGAGCGTATTGGTTTCTAGACGGCTGTCAGTATGGGCAATCAGAGCGATGGCCACCGCATAGATTCGCGGGTAATCTTTGAGCTCTCCATCCTCGAGCTTGGGTAGTTCGTAGTAATAACTCCTGGGCAGGTCTTCACGGATCTCGCGGAGCTGCTCTTCGATAATATGAAAGTTGTCAACCAGCCATTCCGCCGCCGGAGAGATCGAATGGCCGCTGCGTAGCGCCTCCACCAGAGTGCGATAGGCGGCAACGAGTCTTCGGCCGTTGTCCTCGAGCCGAGGCAGCAGGTAAGCACGCCCCTTCTTCCTGACGATTCTATGTTCGGACGCCAGAGTCTGCGCATATTGCTCGAGACGTTCGACGCTAAAGATTTCTCCACGGATCGGTTGTTCGTCACCATAGTCGGACGTCCTTCTTCTTAGCGATGCGAAAAAATCAGCCATAACCGTGGAAAGCCGTGAAAGCCGAAAAGAGCGCCTCAGCTACACCGGCATGATCTCGGTGTAGCGCAGCGCGGCCAGTTAGGAACTTTGGCTTCAGAATATCACGAACAGATAGGCCCTTGGTGGACTTGAATCCAAAGGTCAGAACATTTTTGATTGCCAATTGCCAATTGCCGATTGGCAGCGATCGAGACTCAGCAGCTTCGGAATTAGGCGCCGAACTCTCATCAAAGTACACAGCACGAAGAACAAAGCTCGGAATTTGGCAATCGGCAATCGAAATTCGGCAATGCCAAAGCCGTGGTCGTAGCGGCGTCGTTTATGTCAAATTGATAAGAACCTTCCTCAAATTGACTGACGGTGCGGCCGTAGGTTTCACTGAAAACGCCAAATAACCCAGATACCCAACCAAACCCTGCTCTGGCCCGGAACAATCGGCTCGGGAATACCATTTGCTCTTGGTACACCCGGATAGGTGGGGCGATTCGCCCCGATGGAGAGACAAACCCTGGAAAACACCGGACACATGAACCAGCAAACCATCAGGAATTGGTACATGAGGACGATCGCGGTAGTTGGCGCGGTAGTTACGGTCTTGTGTGTCTACAGACTGCCCGCGCAACAACTCGACCTCAGATATCCTTTTCTGGTACTGGTGACGATTGTCATTGGATCGCGAATCACGGTTCAGATTCCCCGCGCCAAAGGGCACATCTCCGTCTCAGATACATTTATTTTCCTGACCATGCTGATGTTTGGCGGCGAGGCGGCAATATTACTCGCTTCGATGGAAGCCTTCACCTCGACAATCCGTTTTAGCAAGCGGCCACTGGTGGGCCTTTTCAACGCAGGAGTCATGGCTTGCTCGACAGCGATCACGGCAACAGTTGTGAGTGTTGTATTCGGATTTCTACCCAGCTTGCCAGAAGGACATTTACACAATCTGGTGATGGCGTTGTGTGTAATGGCCTTAATGCAGTATGGCTTGAATTCAGGCTTGGTTGCCGTGAGTGCCGCCCTGAAACTTGAGCAGCCAGTGTGGTTCACCTGGCGCACGAATTTCCTGTGGACCTCCATTACCTATTTTGCCGGAGCGTCGGCGGCGGGATTCGTTGCCCGCGTGATTGATCAGACAGGCTTTTACGCTCTCGTAGCTACCGCACCGATTGTCGCCATTATCTATCTGACATACCGCACCTACCTGCAAAATATTGAAACCTCCGCGGTCCAGGCTGAGCAGGCTAAACTCCACGTCGAAGAGCTCAACCGCTTCATTGCCGAGCAGGAAAGAATCAGCAAGGCGTTGCAGGAGAGCGAGGAACACTTTCGTACGGCCTTCGACTATGCCGCGATCGGAATGGCTCTGGTTTCACCCGAAGGTGGCTGGTTGAGAGTGAACCGATCTCTGTGTGAGATCCTGGGCTTTCGTGAAGACGAATTTCTCAAGTGTGACTTTCAGGAACTGACTTACCGAGACGACCTGGGCGCTGACCTGGCTCACATCTACCGGATGCTGGCTGGAGAGATTCTCACTTGTCAGCTTGAAAAGAGATACATTCACAAACATGGTCATGAAGTGTGGGCCTTGACGAGCGCGTCACTGGTGCGCGACGCGCAAGGCGAACCGCTGCACTTTATTTTTCAGATAGAAGACATTACGGAAAGAAAGCGTGCCGAGGCAGCAATTCAAGCTCTTTCCCTCGTTGATGAGTTGACCGGACTCTACAATCGCCGCGGCTTCCTGGCCTTCTCTGAACAACATCTCACTTCAATCCAGCGAACCCACAAGAGCCTCATGGTAGTCTATGCGGATCTCGATGGATTGAAGCAGATCAATGACTCGTTCGGCCACATCGAAGGCGATCGTGCGCTGACTAAGACTGCAGAACTCCTAACGGAAACGTTCCGATCCTCCGATGTGCTTGGTCGTTTGGGCGGTGATGAGTTTACCGTCTTCGCGGCTGTGGAACCTGACGGTGGTGTTGATAGCGCCCTGGCCCGTTTGAACCGCAAGTTTGCATCCTTTAATGCGGCCGAGACAGTGCCGTACAAACTCTCAATCAGTGTTGGACTGGCAATTATGAATCCTGACGAGGCCGAGACAGTTGAACAACTGATGGCCCGCGCCGACAAGGCCATGTACGAGAATAAACGCAAACGAAAGATGACATTTGCCCTGCCGGACATCGAACACTTCAAAGAAGCTGTGGCGTAAGCCGTAGTTCAGGTAGTACGGACTTCAATTTATTTGCAGGTTGGAAGGGTGGTTTACCCCCGTTTGGCTGTCCCGAAAGGCAGGCGGGGGTACCACTCTTATTGACTTCGAAACTGCCGATCCGGAGTGATCCATTCTAATTTGCGAGGTCGATTCGAATTGCTCTAACTCCAGCCCTTTCTGAAAACCTGAGTTTCTTCTTTTGTAGTATGCTCTGCGCTCATTATGAGCGCCCCGGCCGATGCGACCGACTTAGTCGACCCTGCCCCACCGCAACGATGGCGGATCCTCGCCTTGCTCTCAATCGCGGAACTTCTGGCAATGTCGCTTTGGTTCAGCGGCTCGGCAGTCGTGCCGGCGTTGCGCTCGGAATGGAATCTCTCTGATTCTAATGCCAACTGGTTGACGATCGCCGTACAGCTCGGCTTTGTCTGCGGCACGCTGCTGAGCGCCTTTCTAAATCTGCCTGACGTCATCAACACTCGGTATCTGGTCGCTGTGTGTGCCTTAGCGGGAGCGACTACGAACGCTACTTTCGGATGTTACGCCCAGGGCGCCGGGCTGGGTATCACGATGCGCTTCCTGACGGGAGTTTTCCTGGCCGGGGTCTATCCTCCGGGTATGAAGATCATGGCCTCGTGGTTTCGCAGTTCTCGCGGGACAGCGCTGGGAGTACTCGTGGGAGCGCTTACGCTTGGGAAGGCCTCGCCTTATCTGATTAACGGTTTGGGCAGCCAGAACTGGCGCCATAATATTCTTCTCAGCTCGCTGCTCGCGGCGGTGGGTGCTCTCATCGTCCTTTTGTTCGTGGGGGAGGGACCGTTCACCCTACTCGCGGCCCGCTTCGATTGGAAACAGGTAGTCAAGGTCTTTAGCAATCGCGGTGTGCGCCTGGCAAGCTTCGGTTACTTCGGTCACATGTGGGAACTCTACGCAATGTGGGCCTGGGCGCCGGTAATGATTCGCGCGAGTATGGCAGGGCAGGGAAGCCCGGGACAGCTCGCAGAAGTTACTTCATTTCTAGTGATCGGTTGCGGCGCTATCGGGTGCGTGGTGGCCGGTCTGATTGCCGATCGGGTGGGCCGCACGCTAGTTACTTCATGGGCCATGGCCACCAGCGGCAGCTGTTGTTTGCTGATCGGATTTTTGTTTGAAGCGAACCCCATACTGCTCTTAATAGTAGCGGCAATATGGGGAGCAACTGTCGTGGCCGATTCCGCGCAGTTTTCAACCTGCGTTACTGAGCTGGGGAATCCGCAATACATTGGCACCGCGTTGACGATTCAAACATGCATTGGGTTTCTTTTGACTAGCCTCTCAATCGAGCTCATTCCTCACGTCGTGGACCTGGTTGGATGGCGCTATGCGTTTGTTATCCTGGCGCCCGGGCCGTTGCTCGGTGTCATCGCCATGCTGCGACTGCGTAGTCTGCCCGAGGCGTTGAGAATAGCTCAGGGGCGACGTTAAAGGGAATTATGCTGAAAGCGTTGGCTGGTTCCAGCCCAGGGGTTGTAGCAACCCTGGGATTCATTTCCAACGGACAGGTCGCCTGCGAATCATTCGCCAACGCTTTCCGCGTTATGATTCATACGGTACATGATCCCAGGGTTGCGGCAACCCTGGCTGGAATTAGCCAACGCTTCAGCATATTCGTTGCACAGAGTTTCACCTCGGTCGCTATTCTGCTTTCCGGGCTCTGTAATTGTTCTCGCGAATATTGCTCCTCAAACTCCGCCAGCCCTGGCAAGCTTGTCTTGCAAAATTCAAAAGGTTTCGTTAGTCTTGCGGCCAAGGTGATTAACATGCGATTCCGTCATTAAGTACTGAGTAAGGGTAAGGGTCCCGCATCCACCGTTGTCGCCAGACCGACAATAGATGGTGCGCCAATGTTCGCAGCCCTTGCGGACTGGACTTGTTGCACCACTCAGGCCTGCCTTTTCTTTTCCCCATTCAATTCAACTTGTTTTGCGGTGGCGTCGTCCTTTGGCGATCCACTTTTTGAGGTGACTCATGGAATTCCCAGCCATCCAGGTTCGCAATCTGAAGAAAGGCTTTCGCAAGCGCGAGGGCCTCTTCAAGAAATCTCGGCTATGGGCTTTGGAAGACGTGTCGTTCGAGGTCCATATAGGCGAGACCTACGGTTTGCTCGGGCCAAACGGCTCGGGCAAATCGAGCCTAATCCGAATTCTCTCGACTCTGCTTACGGCCGATGGAGGAGAGGTGCGTCTAATGGGTCACTCGCTTCCGAAGGAGCAGGAGACGGTGCGCCGGATCATTGGACGCGTGAGCGTTGACGCTGCCTTCTATAAGAAGCTTTCGGCGCGGGAGAACCTGCTCTACACAGCCCTGCTATATGGCCAGAAGCCAAGCGAGGCAGAACGCCGGGCCATGGAGATCCTGGAGCAGTTGGGCATGGAGAAAACGAAGTTCTCAACACCGCTCGAGGAGATGAGCCGTGGCATGCAGCAGAAGATCAGCATCGCCAGAGCACTTGTAATAGATCCCCCGCTGTTGCTTTTGGACGAGCCCACCACCGGACTGGATCCGAAGAGTCGGCGTGACGTGCAGTCGTTTCTCGAGGCACTCCGACAACGTGCCGGAACAACGATCCTGCTCACTACGCACGATATGGCGGAAGCTGAACGACTTTGTGCCCGAATCGGATTTTTGGCGCACGGCAAGCTCGTGGCGGAGGGTACGGTTAACGCATTGAAACAGCAGGCTGCAGCTGCAACGCTAGACGATGCCTTTATCAGGTTGACCGGCGAAGGACTTTCAAAGGACGAAGAGCCACTTGAGGAGATGGCGGTTTTGGAGGGGGTTTAATGGAAACGACAATTCGCCAAACATGGGCCTTCATGTTCAGAGGCTATCATCTGACCCGGCGGTACCTATCCTGGGTCATCGTGTTCAACTTCTACGCATTGGTAACTTCAGCCACAGTTGCACTCATCGGAGTGGCGGCCCAGGACTATCAACTGACGCTCACACTCGTGGTGGGGGCATTGATGTGGAACTTCATGTCGTCCCTCTACAACGAAATAGCCATGTCGATAGCCTACGAGCGCTGGGAGGGCACTCTTGAGTACACATTCATGGCGCCGGTTTCGCGCCTGGTCCACCTCACTGGCATTAGTTTGTTCTCGTTGCTCAATAGCATCGTGCAGACTCTGATCGTACTAGTTGGCTTGTTGCTGTTTACTGATCTGAACCTGCACGGCGCAAACCTGTCGGGAGTGCTGGTGGTGCTTGGGGTGAGCACTATTGCCTTCGTGGGACTTGGATTGATGGCGGCGGCGCTTCCGGTAATGAGTCCGGAGCGAGGCGCTGAGGCGACGCATATTTTCCAGGGTTCACTGTTGCTGGTTTCAGGAGTCTATTATCCGGTAGAGGTCTTGCCCAGGTGGTTGCAGCCGCTGTCGGCGTTGTCGCCGGCAACGTATACTCTGTCGGCCTGTCGTAAACTAGTGGGCATCGGAAACAGCGGGTCGGTGCCCGGCAACCTGATGGGTGCGCCGCTCTCAGCGGTACTGAGGGAATTGGTCATCCTGGCCATGATGGGCGCTGTGCTGATGCCACTGGGTCTTTGGGTCTTCGGGAGGATTGAGACCTGGGCCAAGCGAACCGGGAAGCTGAAAAGGACGGGATGACGCGCCACTCAAGCCCTGAGCCTGAGTTATGTTACGGATGACTGCTAGACCTACGTCGACCTGTGCGGTTGGGGCGTTCCCGGGGCGCCCCCGAACCTGCCAGGCTGCTGAAAGAGTAAAGAAGCAGTAAATCGATCCACGAAATGACACGAAGTAACTCGACATAAGGCGTCTATTTCGTGCGGTTTAGTGTGGTTTCGTGGATCGTGTTTGTTTTTCAGCAAGCCTGCCAGGGCCTTCACCTTTCTAGGATGACCACGAAAACTCACACACTAGCATGAGCAGAAACGAGAACACTTCCAAAAGCGACCTTCTAAGTCTAAGGACTCGAGCGCAGAAGATCATTCAACTGCTTAAGCGTGCTTATCCTGATGCAAGATGCAGTCTGAATCACTCGAACGCATTTGAATTGCTGATTGCCACGATCCTTTCCGCTCAGTGCACAGATGAGCGCGTAAACATCGTGACCGCGGATCTTTTTCGAAAGTACCGCAAACCGGGAGACTATCTGAAGGTTCCTGCGAGCGAGTTGCAGAGCGATATTCGCACCACAGGTTTCTTTCGCAACAAGACTAAGTCGATTCAGGGCACAGCGAAGGTTCTAACAGAGCAATACGCCGGACGGGTGCCTGAAACTATCGAAGAACTGCTCGAGTTGCCGGGTGTCGCACGGAAGACGGCGAACGTGGTGCTGGGCAATGCATTTGGCGTGATATCGGGAATCGTAGTTGATACTCACGTGACTCGGCTCTCGAGACGGCTTGCCCTGACTCAACAAAAGCGTCCAGAGAAAATCGAACGCGATCTGGTAGCCATGGTGGCCAGGAAGGATTGGGTGATCTTTTCGCATCTGCTCATCGCCCATGGCCGGAAGATCTGCAAGGCTCGGAATCCGCTCTGCGCCGAGTGTGTCGTAGAAAAGTATTGTCCCTCGTCTTATCTCAAGACTGGCGTAGTGCCGGGAAGTTAACACAGCGTTGGTTATGGACCGCTACCTTTATGGTGTGCGCCGGCAGAGCGAAGCGGCGACGGCGCTTTGGATTCGCTTCTCGCGGACACATCCAAAGCGGTGTCGCGCTGCGCTTGCCACCGCACTCCACGAAGTTGTCAGTATTGTTCTTACGCCTTGGGCGTAAGGAGCTAAGTTTGAAACAGCCTTCTTCCCCGAGGGACTCCAGCCGGAACCACCTTCATTTGTTACATATTGAGGGCCCGCTAGCGCATCCTGGGGAACGCCGCTACAATGGCCTCGCTCCGTTATTCTGACTACGATTGGCCGTTTCACCGCATAGAATGCCGGTTATTGAGTATTTCTGCCTTTCGCACACCATCATGTTATCAGGCCGAGCGCCCACTCAGGGCTCCCAAAACCCGGATAGGGAGGCTGGCGCAGCTTGAGCTTCAAGTTTCAGTGGGACCGTCTGACTGATGAACGTTTGCTTGACACGCGGATCTCCGATCTGCCCATTAAGATCAAGGATTCCTTCCTTGAGCCGCATATCAAACGTCTCTACCGTGAGCTCAACGAACGCGGCATTCGCTTCAAGCCGCACGTCTGGCTGTCCGAGGAATGGTTCTCGCCAGACGGCGTGCCAGGCATTGCAATTCCTTTTTACCTGGCCCATCCGCGCCTGATGAAGTTGGAGCGCAAGCAAATGCTCGAGGTCGAAGGCGGCACCGACACGGAGTGCATGCGCATCCTGCGTCACGAAGCGGGCCATGCGCTCGATACTGCGTTCCGGCTTCACTTCAAACGCCAATGGCGCGAACTCTTCGGTTCCTTCGCGCAGCGTTATCCCGATTTCTACAAGCCCAAACCAAAGAGCCGTAACTACGTCCTCCACCTGCGAGCGTGGTACGCCCAGGCACATCCAGCCGAAGATTTTGCTGAAACGTTTGCGGTTTGGCTCACACCACGCTCCCGTTGGCGACGCCGGTACAAAGGATGGCCGGCACTGCGCAAGCTGGAATACATCGATGACGTGATGCAGGAACTGGCCGGCACAAAACCGCGAAACCGG
>JBPCMM010000080.1:0-19510 GCA_051002255.1 Pyrinomonadaceae bacterium | reverse complement strand
GCCGAGCTTATCTCAAGTACGCTAAAGGTTCAACCCTGCCCCCTAAAATCCCGGCGCGGCAATATTATAAAAGCCTAAAGCCATCGACATTCCGGGACCGACCCGCTGGCTCGACTGGCCTCAGCGTATCCTCGATGGGTGCCCCTATTCCCAACCTTCGGCTAGACCTGGCCGGACGCTTACCGGGATGAGCTTTATACCCTGCCTGGACAGCTCAACTTATAGAAGCGCTGCCAGGACGCCGTACAGAGCCGCGAAAACAATGCCGGAAGGGCCCTTAGCAGGCTCCCGAAAAACAGATTTGGAGTGCGGCGGCAAGCGTAGCGCGACGCCGCTTTGGATTGGCGAGCCTTAAAAACCCAAAGAATCCAAAGCGGCGCCGCTGTCGCCGCACTCCAAATTTCGCTGTCGTCTAAAACTGGTTCCTCCCATGCTAATGACAAAGGCGCCTCGATTCGAGTCGCCTTTTTTACTGAAGAGTGAAGCAGGGTAGAGGTTTCCCTGAAGGGTAGCTGCCGCGGTTCTACCAACTGAACCGCGCACGGTATTCACTGGAGGCGAGAAAGGATTTGACCATGTCGGCCCGTTCGTAATTGCCGTTGAACTGGTTGAGCTTGATCAACCAGAAGTTAAAACCAGCGCTATCGGGATCGCGCCTCAGGTAACCGAAATATTGCATCAACACAAAGGCCGAGTTGAATTCGCTTCGCGAGAAAGCCTCGTTCTGCGCTATTCTGCCGAGAACGTTTGCTCGCGATGATCCCCTCGCTAGATCCAGGACCAAAGCGGCGCGCTCCGCTGGATCGATTGTTACGCCAAGGTGGGCAATCAACGCGTCAACGTATTGCTGGTTTGTTAAGGAGGCGTAACGCGCATTGAAGGCGGCCCGCTGCACCCATCTCTGGAGGAACTGATCCTTATTGGCCGCGAGTCTCGATTCCCAACCGGCCGTTCCGACGATGACTCCCTGCCCAATGACCGCGTTGTCCGGCATAAACTCGACAATCGATGGGCGACGCCCGTAAGAAGACTTGTATAGCCGATGGACGAAGTAGCCCGTCTGCTGGAATTCAATCGAAAGGAAGAACGCCGCAGAGACGTTGATGCGTCTGCTCGCAAAACACTGAGCATCGGTACCGCAGGCGGAGAATTGGTTGACCCAATACTCGTTCCCGGACCGCTCCGGTTCGCGGTCAAAGAAGTCTAAGTAATGCTGGCGCACAACATAGGACGCGACGTCAATGGGGTTAGCAACGTTCGGCTGTGTGATCAGCCCACCGCTCAACTCCAGACGATTGATTGCTTCGCGGAGATTAGTCCTAACGCCCGGTAGGTCCCCAGCCAGGGAAGAGACGATTGCCCGTTGGGCGCATTGGAGCGCGGTGACAAGTTCCACCTCGACCCTCCCGGCTGCGGGAAAGATCTGTCGCTCGGCGTTAAAGTAAACGAAAGCCACTTGGATCTCGGCGAGGAATAGCCGGAGCGCCTCGGTTTCCGCTGCGGCCATCTGGAGAGCGTTGGCGCCACCAGGTGCCGCTGCACCCCCAGGCGACGCAAGCTGGTTACTCAAACTCTGCGCGCCCGTCTTCGCCCTCAAAATACTCTCGCCAAATTGCGTAGGCGTTGGAGTCGGGGTGGGAGCGGGAGCCGGCGTGGGAGCTGGCGTTGGATGCGGCGTCGGCGCCGGAGTTGGATTAGGAGGAGGAGTCGGTGTTGGCGTGGGAGCGGGAGTTGGATTAGGCGTCGGGTTTGGTGTGGGATTGGGTGTAGGCATCGGGCTCGGCGTGGGATTGGGTGTAGGCGTCGGGCTTGGCGTGGGATTGGGTGTAGGCGTGGGATTGGGTGTACCCGAAACACCGGATATAACACTCGCCGTAGCAGCATTCAAAGCTGCCATGTTCACCCCAACGTCCGTACCATCAGTTGCGGCCCCTCTCCCTCGGTTACTCTGATTCAAAGTGAAATCGCCACTGGCGTAATTTACAAACTGCCCTTGCCATGAGCCTTCAACGTAAATGCCACTCCCGGGATAGTTAGCGCTACCTCTATTGACGATCAGGTTTCGATTCCACGACGAAGCGTCACCAGGCGGAAGGAATGTTTGAATATTAACTGCGGGGTCGTTGAATAGGCTGCTTCTGAAACCTGCACCGCCGTGGGGGTGGACGTTATTCACCCACATAGACTCAAGAGCCCCGCCGTCTGAGCCAAAGTCAGTAATGAAATTCCCCCCTGACGTTTCAGGGTTTCCACCATCATCCTGAGTATTGTGAATCAGGAAGATGCGCCGCAGCGGATTTGACCCTCCTAACATGTTAATCAATATGTGCGTGCAGCATGATGAGTCCCAGTTGTACCCCAGATTGACAAAGAGGTTATTCCTCACCGTTATGTCCGAGGTCCGCTGCGAGACATTGCCCGGGTCTGTTCCATCATCGCTCTGCGAGATGCTGATGCCATTCGCCACGTTGCGGAGAATGTTGTTGGAATATTGTATCTCGCGCACCACCGCCGCTGGCGTTTCGCTGCCACTCCGATTCCGCACGGTGAACACCACTGAGTAGACTTGCGAAGAAATCCACTGGTTCTCCATCACGTTGCCGTCAATAACAACATAGCGGCTGTGTTTCGTCTCCCAAAGGTTCTTCAACTGATAGTTAATTCCGTTCCAGGAAGGGTCACTGGGCCGCCACCTCAAAGGCTTGTATAAATAGTTGCGGCGAAACTCTATGAATGAGGGCGTCACCGCCCACTCTGCCGTGCTGCCATTATCAGGGGCCACGGGAATCGCATCGAAAGTAATGTTGTTGCCTGAGATGGAGCGGACAATAGTGCTGTTTCTGGCGTTGTAACTCCCTCCTGTCTTTAAAGCGATGTTCTGATCTACTTCCAGGTTCGTAACACTTGAAAGCGTGACGCTGGTTGTTGAGGCGTTGGAAATTGTACCGCTGTTTATCTCCGCCGTGGGGCCCCCTACATAGAAGTTTTCTGTGGTCGCCACCATCGTGTTGTTTACAAAAGCGTATGGTCCCCGTCCCTTGAAAACTGAGATACCAACAGTGTCTACGCCTGCGCCAACCCTGCGAAACTCTGCTATGTAGCTATCAACCACTGAGACATAATCGGCGGCAACTCTTATCCCGCTGTTTGTCTGAGAACTGTCGCTTGCTCCGCCATCAAACCAGCAGCGGTCAACGATAAAGTTGTAAGGGAGCATTGAGATTCGGTTCTGTCCTAAGTTCACGTCGCCAATGCTTAACAACACCTGCGCATACTGGGCCTCATTGTCCTTCCTGAAGTGAATGCCCTGAATTCGGTAGTGATGCGGCGGTACGGCTGGCGCGGGGTTCGTGGTCCACATCGCGGCTAGTGTCGCGTTAGTCGAACTCGGCGCCGTGATTGTCGGCATGTACTGCCCCTGAGACGTTGGGCTAACCCGGTTTCCTGATACCGGAAGATTCGCCATCCCACTCGACTTGATCGTGATGTACTTGTTGCCAACGGGTGTCGGTAGAATGATCGGCCCCGCGAAAATGGCGCCCGCCGGCAGGATGATTTCGCGCTCCGTCGAATTGTTCGCCGCGGCGAGGTTGATAGCGTTCTGCAGGTTGATCCCGTTCGTCACAGGATTACCGGTATCGTTAAGAACTTGAACGCTGCCGCCTGATGCCGGAGCGATCTCAGAAATTACGATGCTCCTCTGCAAACTAGAACTCGCGCCGCCGCTGTCTTTCGCGGTCAGAGTAATCGTGTAGGTGCCGGGGGCGCGATAGGCATGGCCGGTGGCAAGCAGATTGGCTGAAAAGCCATCGCCGAAATCGATTGTTATCGAAGGCGAACCATCGGTCTGAGGTTTGTTCGAGACGCCTGTTGACAACCGCGCATCGATCAAGACGACTTCATTAACATATCCGGACGAAGGTGCGGAGAGCGACAGCGCAGGCTGAATTGCTGTAGCTAAAGACGCTGCACAGATGACAACGGAACTAGCAAAAAATGGTTTTGAAAGAAAAGCGGAACGCAAGGCTTGCAGGATCCGCTGAATAACGTCAGCACGGGAGAACGACATTTACAAACCTCACTTCGGTAATCGGACTGTCTCTGAGTTCAGAGACTCCTGACTTTGCGGACCCGCATCGCTGCGGGGGTGCCCTTAGTCGGTGATTGATTGCAAGATTGGGCGGGAGTGTTAGATACCGGACATGAAACAGCCAGTGAAAAGTTACGCTACCGTGAGACGTTGGAATTGCAGTTTTCTTGCAACTCGATTTCTCTTCGATGTCAGGGACCTGGCCGACAAACGAATTTCTGCCAAATCAATGCAGATGTTTTGTCGGGAAGAAGGAAAGGAAGCGGAGCTCTGGCAAATCTGATCGCACAGTGCCAAAGATCCCAGCTAAGACTTTAATGAGTGCGCTGATGAGTCGCCTGATCAAAGACAAATAATCGCTGTTAAATCTAAACAACGAGAATCCGAATAGCTGTTTCTCCGATCGCCTTCGGCAACCAGACAATCTCTCGTGACTGTTCTTACTTGCGGCCTGGGAGAGACTCACGGCTTTGCGTCCCTGCCTCGCGACAGGTTAGCCTTTATCGTGTGCAATCGCTATTTTCGAAAGATCATTGCCGAGACCGCATCTCAACAAGCAAAACCCATTTAACAAGTTTGGCCGCTGGTTGTCAAGGTTATTCTCCCGGCGCTAGTAGCGGGTGAGGAGGTCGGAAGAAGTGGTGTTTTTGCCTGTTTCCCCTGGGCTTTCTGGTGGTTCTTTACCACAGAAGCCGCTCAAGCGTGATTTCGGTGGGGGTTTTGAGCCGGGCGGATTCTAGCATGCGCAAACAGACGATTGTAGCCCGTGCGCCGTCTTTCACGGTCACTTGTGGAGTGATAATTCCTCGCAGGCTATCCAGAAACGCCTCTAGCTGGGCTCGATAGCCTTTTTCTGCCCACCAGGATGAGTCCGATCGTCGTACGTCGGTATTTAGGCTTAGGCTTTTAAAGTCCTCGGTGACCAAGCCGAGCCCCTGCGCAAAGACCTCGACGCGCTCCCCAGCCGACGTCTTGCTACCCACAGTGCAATAAGTAAGATTTCCAATGGAGCCGTCAGCAAAGCGAAAGCTCGCGACGATGTTGTTTTGCCCTATGGGCTCTGTCTTATTCGTTGGTAAGCTATACGCCGAGACACTGACGGGCTCTGATTCAAGCAGCCAGTACATCAAATCTGCAAAGTGGCAGGCTTCACCAAGAATAGCGCCCCCGGTTGACGGGTCAGCCATCCAGTACGAACCCGAAATGCCAGGCGAGTTGACTCGACAGTTAATGACCGCGGGCCCCGTACGGCGCGCAAGATACTTTTTCTGCGCCAAATAAAAAGGCGCGAAGCGACGGTTGAAACCGACGGTAAGTTGCTTTCCTGTCTCCTCGACAGCGCGGTAAATCTCGCGGCATTCCTCTTCCGTAAGGGCCATGGGCTTTTCGAGAAACACATGCTTGCCGGCGCGAAGCGCGGCGACGGTTTGGGAAGCGTGATGTTGATTGCGGCTCAGAATGAGAACGACGTCTATATCGGGATCACGCAGGATTTCCTCATAATCCGAACAGCAATACGCTGCCCCGAAACGACGCGCGTAGCTCTTACCGCGCGCACCGTTGGTTGAATAGACGGCTTGCAATGTCGCATTGGGGATCTTCCGCAAATTTGGCAGGTGGGCCCAACGTGCGAGATTACCAGCGCCGACCAGGGCCACGCGTAAGACGTTGGAGTCCGGGTTTTCGCGTACTACCTCAGTTTTGCGTCGCGCCTGAAACTTCACGGCCGGCTCGGTAGTGTCGGCCGCGGGATACCGCAATAGCACAGCCAGACTGTTGGACGAGGTGTCGAGGATCGTTTTATAAGCGTCCGTTGCGTCCGCGAGAGCAAAACGGTGCGTGATTAGCGGTTCTAGTTGGACGCGCTCCGCGGCCACTACTCGCAGAAACTCTTCCATGTTTCTGTTTTCAGTCCAACGTACATAGGCGACCGGGTAATCCTGTCCCTTCTTCTCATAAAGGGGATCGTAACTTCCCGGTCCGTATGCGCGCGACATGAAAAGTTGAATCTCTTTCATGTACATCTCGCCCCACGGAAAACTCATTTCCACTGCTCCCACTACCACAATTCGCCCGCGATCGCAGCAAAGCTCCAGAGCCTGTCGGCAAGGAGATGACGATTTCGCCGCGGCTGCTACAATCACGCAGTCTGCACCCATACCGTCAGTTAATGACCTGACGGCTTCAGCGGTTGACGGCCCGCCAACGAGGGCATTGTCAGCGCCGAGCTTTTTCGCGAGATCGACTCGCTCAGGTTTTAGATCGATACCGACGACGACACCGCCCTGGGCCCGCACCAACTGCGCAATCAATTGCCCAACCAATCCTAGACCGATGACGGCGACTACATCGCCCAGGCTAATTTTTGCCGTCCGAACGGCATTTAAAGCTATGCTGCCCAGCGTTGCAAAACATGCGTGCTCGAAAGGAACATCTTCTGGAATCCGTGCGACCAGGTTGCGCCCCGTCAAGATGGTTTCCGCATGCCCAGTACCTTCTCCGCCGTAACTCACCCGATCGCCAATCTCCAAATCCATGACCGTCGCATGCTTATCCGCCACGACGCCCGCGCCTGAATAACCCAGCACAGCATACTCGCTGAATTTTGCGTGGACTTCTGCAGCGGTACGTACCGGTCCCTTATCCTTCATTACCTCCCAGATCTTGCGCAAATGCGATGGATTCTCACTGACTTCTTTGAGCAGGCCTTCAGCGTGAATGCTAGCCGTCTCCGTGCCGCTGCTTATGAGTGAATAGACTGGACGGACGAGAACATGATGCGAAGTAACCACTGGATCGGGTACTTCATCAACGATGATGTCCTTTAGACCCTTGCGAATGACTTGTTTCATGAATTTCAGTTAGACAGACAGGTGAGTTATTCGCTTGCTAAAATGGCATAGCGATCATTTTTGTCAAAGAGGCTCAGGAACACTCGGGGGGTGCTCCAAAGAAAGTTGCCGCTGATATTCAACCACTGCCTTGGTGGGCATTGGTAAATGACACTGGAAGTGCGATGATTCGCACAGCGCCAGGAATAATCGGATCTGAAATCTCGAAAGGCCTGCCGTCTAATGTAGTAATTCTGTAACCGTACTCGGTCAAAATCTCCCGCACCTCTCGGGCGGCTGCTTCTGAATGGAGCTCACAGCAAATCAACGGTTTCTTTTCTCGGAGAATTGTTCGGGCACCTTGAAGCACCCGACCTTCTTCGCCTTCGACGTCCATCTTAATAAAATCCGGAAGAGGATGCGTGGCGGCGAAGTCATCCAGCGTAATTGTGGTCAGTTTTAGAGTTGGCCATTTTGATGTCGATCCCACTATACTGGATCCGTAGGCATTATCAGTTAGAGCAAACTCAACGATGCGCTCGGAATCGCTTACCGGGCTCGGCACGATGTTAATATTGCCGAGTTCATTCGCGGCTGCATGCTTCCGAAGCTGTTCGGCGGCGTGCGGAGCGGGTTCAAATGAATAAACTTGCTTGCACTTTCGGGCCATCAACAGAGACAAGTAGCCGATGCTCGCACCTAAATCATAACAGACAAAACCAGAAGAGATGAGACGGTCTATTGCTCGCTGAGTTTCCAACTCATAGGTTCCGCTAATGTGTGCGTGGGAGAGGTGCTCGGTCACCACCAATTTGGTACCGGCGAGTGGGCCAGACTGTATTTGTATGACGCTTCCATCGACTCCTACAGCTCCGGAAAATATCTTCCGAGACACATGGTCAACCAGACGGTTCTTATGAACCCACCTTTTGATAAAAGAGGGTGTCCACCGTGCGGCAAGGACTATTATAGATCGTAAAATCGCTTTTCCTCCCCGAATCCCTTCCTTAGGTGGCTCCAAAGAATTCGACGTATACTCACGAAATGTTTTCCAACACTCACGTCGGAAGGCGTCCTACCAAATTTTGTTTCAAAGGTCAACAAGGCAGAGTCTTCTTTTGAGCTATTTGAGGATTCCTACTGTTTAGCTCGCCTGGGGTCTCTCTGGCACCAACTGTTTGAACCTTTTCCCGCGGAATTTTTTGGGAGGCCAATTCAAAGTAGAGTTTGAGCCACGCATTCTTCACCGCTTCCCAAGTAAACTTTCGACTTGCCTTCCGGGCCCGGCGTGCAATCTGAACTGCCAGCTCATCGTCATCGAGCAGACGAAACGCGCTAGCGGCCATTGCGTTATGATCGTTGCGAGGGATCATCAGACACGTTTCCTCGTGCTTTACGATGTAAGGAATCCCCCCCGCATCGGTTGTCACGACCGGAACCCCAGACGCCATACATTCGGTGATTGAGCTTGGCATATTATCGAGATCGGTGGAAGTCAAATATATGTCGGCGGCGTCATACATTTCCGGCATCTTCTCAAACGGTACAAAGCCAATGAACCTTGTATTCCTGAGCTTCAAGTCACTCGCCTGCTTTTCCAGCTCAGGACGCAGCCAGCCGTCGGCCGCAACTGTCAGGCTCGCCTCCGGATAACGCCTCTGAATGATCGCGAAAGCTCGCAAAACGCACGCCACGTTGTAAAGCGGCTCCAGCAAACGACTCACTAAAAAGATGGGGCGCAAGGGGCGACGTTCGCGATAACGAAAACGGTCAAGCTCAACTATATTGTAGATGGCCCGCGCGTGCAGCCCGAAACGTGCAAACATTTCCACCAGGTAACCCGATGGAGTGACGATCACATCGGCCAAACGCATGATCGGTACCGCAGTAAAACGCCAGTTCCGCAGGTGGTCTTCCGCCTCGCCGCTGCGATAGTTAAGGATGCATTTCTTTCTGAAAAGGCGTGAAACAAGAATCGCGGGCGCTGCCGCCAGTAAATAAGAATAATACGCTGCGGAGAAGATGTGGATGATATCGTAGCGGCGCACCCGCAATAGAAGAAGCAGCCAGTAATAAACCGTCGTCGACAACGTGCGCACATACTTAAGGCGCTGAAGAGTTCTCAGCAGCCTTGGCAGACGTGGATTATGCGGCAGGAAACCGATCTCGAGAGATGACTCACGCTCGAGGCCGGTCCTCAGACGTACAGCCTGGCGCGACTGCCCGCCAAGAATATCAAGTGACGGAGCAACAATTAACACGCGTACGGGGCACGCGCAATCGAAGCGACCCGCTGTATCTGCAGCCCACTCGCCGTTCTTCTTATTGCTTTGCACTGAACCTTCGACTTTCTTTGGAACTGTGGGCGCCTAAGCCCGACTGAGCATAACATCGCCCCCACCGGGAAACGGTCCTGGCAGTGAAGTATAGCCGATAAAACGTAGTTCGGCTCTAAGTTGTGGGAAAGGGAAATGATAACTACAGCGAGGGCGACGACCTCTAGACAGATCATGAACGGAGAGTCTTAAGAACTAGCGTCCCAGGTTAATGCCAAAAAGCGAGAGCAAGAAAACCTTGTCATCGCGGATCTAAAGTGATGATGAGTCAACCGACGGTGCGACGGCCATCTTAAACCTAGAGGCTCGGAGCTCGTCGTATTGGTACCGAGCGGATTCAGTTTCATTCATGATAAGAGCTAGTTGGTAATCGCGGTAGTTGTGCGGATCTCCGTCGTGCCCGTCAACTGCTGCCATTGCAATATTGAATGCTTCTCGAGCAGTGGCGAAGTGGATCTTGAACTCACCACTCTTATCTGCCAGCTCGGTCACTTCTCCCAGGAAGCGGCGCATCGAGTCGCCAATCATAATGTCCGCGTCATCGGGGAAGAAGCCGTGGCCATGTAGCTTGATAAACACCCACTCAGGGCGCCCGCGCACTCCGATACGAGCCTTTCGCCAGCGGTGGAACCGCTCCAACGTTGGGGGGTAGTTTGCTGCCAACGAGCTGTCATCGAGACGGGGCACTGGCAGGCCGTGAATACGGCGGCGCCAGTTGAAAACGAGCGGGCCGGTAAACAGGACAGGAGGCAGAGGCGTGGCGCCGACGCGCAGGTTCGGCCCGCTGCGGTGCGGAAGTCTTTGCCCTTTTGGACCCCCGCACTGATAGATAGCATTAATCTTTGGCACCTGCGATTGCTCGGGGACTGAGGGAAGCGTGAAGTCGGCGTAGCAACCCGTCTCTGCAAGGATTTGCATCTCCGAGTCGACACCGCAAAACCTCCCACCCGCAGAGTTCGCAAGAGCCCAGTTTCCATGTACGAAAGCATACTTCGGCTGGTCCGTGGGCTGCCGCCGTGAGAGACATTTATGCTCTTCGGCGAGTGTGTCCCTGAAGTCTTCGAGCGTCTGCCGAAGGTTCGAGGCGTTATCCGGCCGATCGACACCATGGTGCAGATGGACCTCCACTTCGCCAAGTCCTTCTGCTTGTAGTTCTGCCATCTTGCTTAACAACTCTGAGTAATACTGCTCAGCAGGAAAAAAGTAGGTGTGCCGAAACGGAGTGCCGTCACTGTCACGAATCGAGCTGATCGCGCGAGCTTTGGCACACCACGCATCAACCTTCCAGAGCTGTGCCGACAAATCCGGCGCAATACCTCGCTCATCCCAGGAAGGCTCAAAGTGGTTCGCCACTATCATAATGAGGTGCCGCGGTTTTTCCGTTTCACGCATTCGTCGAAGTAATGCAGACGCTCTCCACAGTGGATAGCGCACCAGCCACGGAAGTGACCACGACACTTTGAGGAATAGGTTCGAGTGTTCCACTTTGTTCGTCTCAATTAACGCAGAATCACGAGAGCGAGGTCTACGTGCTGGTTAGCCTCGGATGAATCAGAAAATACGTCCGTTCGGACAATTAGTCAACAATAGTCGATGATCCTGTCGATGATCCGATTCCCGGCAGAGGTTCCGACGACGACCTGTGTTAACTTATCTAACAACGAGTTCCGCGGAAACCGACTAGAAAGTCCTCGAGGATGCACGGCCAAAAGGATGGATGAAGCAGAGATCGATCACCTACCTCTCCAAAGAGGACATTTCTTAAGGTTCTAAAGTAGCAAAGTTGATCCAGCCACTTCTTAAATTGTTCGACATTCCCCTGCCGTTCTTTTGGAACCTCAAGAGTAATGGGAATATGTTCTTAAAGAGTAATCTGAATATTCTTGCCATGCGCATCAGTTCAGTTCGGTGCTTTTCAGCTAGTACTTTGTCATCAACAAATCCGCAATCTTTCTAAACGGGGCATGGGATACTAGCGATAGCGGCGCTCATTTCTGTCAAAAATCGGACTTCCTTCCTGGCATGACAACAAACAGCAGGCATATACAATACGCGAAGAAAAAGCTCAAATATTTCTTAGTAGGACACGTACCAATCTTTCTGCTCTTTTTCGCCGCTGCTTTCCTGCTGCAGTGGGTGGGCGGAGCTTACAAGGCCGACTTCGGAGGACACTCGGATGAAGGCGCCCATTACGTTACTGGATTGATGGTGCGCGATTACGTTGCCAGCGGACATTTGACGTCGCCGATGCGTTTCGCCGAAGAGTATTATGTCCACTATCCCAAGGTCGCCCTCGGACATTGGCCGCCCGTATTCTATTTGGTGCAATCCGCATGGACTCTGCCCTTCTCTCCTTCGCGAACGTCAATACTTCTGCTGATGGCGTTTCTAACGGCTCTCCTGGCTGCTTCTGTATGCTCTGTGATTCGCTCCGACTTCGGTATTCAAGCCGGAATGGCGGCGGGACTCTTGCTGGTGTCGCTGCCCCTCATTCAACTTTACACGAATATGGTAATGGGAGAGAGCCTTCTCACGCTTTTGATGTTTCTGGCGGTCCTCTCTTTCGGCCGGTACATAGATACCGAAAGATGGCAAGATACGGTCAAGTTTGGAGCCATTGCCTCGATAGCCATTCTCACCAAACAGGGTGCCCTGAGCCTGGCTCTGGTTCCTCCCATCGCACTCCTTTTGAGCCGGCGTCTTTATCTTCTCCTGCGACCCTCCTTTTGGTATCCAGCTGTCATCGTGGGGCTGCTCTGCGGACCCTGGTATTTGAAGACGAGCCAGATGGCGCAACAGGGTCTACCCGACCTAGTGAGCACCCACCTAGAAGGCAGCGGCTGGCTTCTAAGAGCCGCTCGCTTCTTCTCGTGGGGAGTGGTTAAGATAACCGGAGTCGGCCTTTCGCTTCTCATTGCCGCTGGTTTCATCGCCCGGTTGGTCAAAGCTTATCAGGGCATGAAGGTCGGGGGCAAATGGGCAGCGGCAGGAGCTTTGATTCTGAGCGTTCTGCTCCTGCAATCGCTGGTGCCTACCGACTTCGATCCAAGGTACTTAATTCCAACAGCGCCCGCGCTGCTGATGTTTTTCGTCGCGGGAGTCGCGTGGACTTCGGAAAGGCTGCCTCTCAAGGGGCTAAGTTTGCGGCAGAAGACTGTGGCTCTGGCTCTGGTAGCGGCGCTCATCTATGCGGGCGAGACATTCACAATCCCGCGCAAGTCCGATCATGGCTTCACGAAAGTCGCGCAGGATCTTCTAAATAAACAGCAATTTCAAAGATCGGTCTTCATGATTTCTTCGGACACCAACGGCGAGGGGGCCTTCATCTCGGAAGTCGCACGTATGGAAACGCGCCCCGGCCACGTTGTCCTTCGCGCTTTTAAGGTTCTCTCCCGATATCGCGGGGGCCGCCGTGAAAACATCTTCCAAACTACCTCGCAGATTATGGACTATCTTGACAGCATACCCGTGGGCATCCTCGTCATGAATACGACTCCCGATGCCATGAGCCTTGAGCACCATCAGCAGCTTATGCAGACGGTCAAAGACTTCCCGGAACGATGGGAGCTGCTGGGTTCTTATCCGGGAAGAGTGAAAGGGGGCGTGCCTCCGAGCCAGGTTCTCGTCTATCGTTTGGTGGGTCACGAAGGCCGACCAGTCAACAAAATCGAACTCGACCTGCAACATATGTTGAACCGCTCTCTGGAACTCGATCAGAACTGATTAGGCGCTAAGCTTACAATTAACGAGTATGGCTAGACGGTGAGTTCTAAAGCAGCGGCCATCCGGAGTCATCACGCATTGCTCATCACTGAGTCTTAAGTTTTTTACGATCAATCTTGCCACGATCGTTCTTGGGCAAGGAAGCCACGTGGTTCGGTCTTTGGCTTTAAAACGAGTTTACGGATCTGAGGGCATTGTGGGAGCGTTTTTTATCGCAGTGGCCACGAAGAAGTTATTTTTAGCAATCTCGACACTGTTAAAGCCGACGCGCTTCAGAATTCTCCTGATTCCCCTATCGGTCTGAAAGCACTCGTAATGTTCTTTCTTAAACGGAAAGGCAAACTCCTTTCCCAGAAGGTTCAAAGTTATTCCATTAGCTATTACGTAGGATCTATAGATTGCACTTTTAATCTCTAAGCGGGATATACTTTCGTGCATCTCCTTTAGAACCAGAGAGAAGGGATGAAGAGCGATCCAGATTCTTCCGCCTACCCTCAACACACGCCACATTTCGCCCAGGGCTTTATGCAGGTTCATATAGGGGAGAGCAACCCGAGAAAATACGAAATCGAAGTGTTCTTTTTGGAAAGGGAGGGCTTCGCCTCGTGCGCCCACGAGATGAATTCTGCTGTTCATCTGCCTGCCGATGGAAAGAGCGGAACAATCAATGTCTACGCCCACCGCCATCACACCCGACGCAAGATTGGTGGCGATCAGGGTCTGTCCTGCGCCACATCCCACATCTAGAATTCTTTGGTGACTCTCAAGTATTGGCGGCATGATCCGGCGTGAGTCGCCTGGACTGTTTGCGATACAAAGTTCATGCAAATGATAGTTTCGTGAACCCATCGCTTTTTTACCACTTCGCGGACTGTAGGGATTTTCCCCAAGGTATCTACTCGATCTGCCTTTTCTCCAGACTTTTACGGGCCTTTGCCATCAGACCCATGAGACCCGTGCCTAACAGAAGCATACTTACTGGCTCGGGAATTGTCGTTACGGTAACACCGGGAACCGTTTGGCCGAAGGCGAAACTTTGGCTCTCAAGTCGGTATTGTCCGGTCGGTAGCGCCAGAAACAGCAGGGTTGTAGTTCCCTGGCCTGTTAAGAAGCTACTGAATATCGGCTCACCCACGCCCACGACGTCGAGGTACCCCTCTACGATCCCGGCTGTGAGCGCAAACGGCGCCACTACGATAAAACCGCTGAAGTTTCCGAGAGGCGCGGTGTAAGACGAAGAACTGAAACTCAAGACTAACAGCGAAGCCCCTGGTGAATAGGGAACACTTCCGACAGTAACGGGGTTAGCAAGTTGCAGTTCTGAGTCTTGAGAATCCACACTGCCACCAGTCGAACCGGTCTGCCCCGGACTAATATTTCCATTGGAGAACAGGCTGACAAGAGGATTCAGAGAAGATGTTTGCCCATTCAACACTAACCCCGGTCCGGTAAGCGAAAATGCGGATGGACCACCTCTAGAATAAGTTAGAGTTCCTCCCGTGATAGCTACCGTATCAGCCTTCACGGAGGTGGGCAGCATAAAAAGGACGAACGATACGAGCAAGGGTGTCAGTCTGGTTATTTTCTTCATCAATATTCTCGTGTAGAAGCAAGATGATAAGTCCTGGTGAATTACTCTAGAGCAGTATCATGCAGAAGAAAAGGCGAATTGACTGCTTATTCCGCCGTAATGGGGCGTTTCATTTTTTCTTGCGATGAAACGACCCCTGCAAGGAGGTGCAAATAAGGGCATTTAATCGGCTCTCCTCCCCTCTGAGCCACGCTTGCTGTCGCGCTCGCTCGGAGCTCAAAATCGAGGAGTTCAGCCGAGGTTTACTGTGAGACTTTACGTGGGCGCGTCGAAGTCGGCGCTGACCAAGTTCCTGACACAGCACCGGCGGTAGCGGCTTTCAGGGCGGCCGTGTTCACACCGATGTCTGTGGCGTCAGTTGCTGCTCCCTTCCCGCCACTTCCGGCAACCAACGTAAAATCACCGTTGGCGTAGTCCACAAATTGTTTCGTCCAACTGCCACTGACATAGACACCCGACGCGGGATAGATTGCGCCCCCCTTGTTAGCAATCATGTTCCGGTTCCAAACCGTCGCATTGCCAGGCGGAAGGAAGCTCGTAATATTAGCTGCCGAGTTACTACCGCCAGCAACTTCGCTGGTAAATCCATATCCATGTTGCGCAACATTATTCGTCCAGATAGATTCAGATGCGCCGGAGCCGTCGTTGGTGCTCCCGAAATAAGTTATATGCGTACCAACCGAAGGCGTGCCCCCATCAAAAGTATTATGAATCATGTAAATGCGCTTAGCCTTCGTAGTGGTAAGGCCCTTAATTAACGCGAAGAAGTATCGGTCAGGCCCGCCAGCGGCAGGCTGATAGTTTTCCCCAACATTCCAGATGAGATTATTTCGGAATGTCACATCACTGAGCAGTTGTGTGGGCTGTCCCGCAATATCATCGGAAGCCATCGTAGCTAGCCAGTTGCCCATATCACGAAAGATATTATTGGAAAATTGAAGCTCTCGAATCACTGCGGTTTCATGGCTGAATCCATTATGGTTGCGAGGCGTTAATACTAGGCCATGCTTCTGAGCAGCTACCCACGAATTGCGAAACACGTTGCCGTCGATTACTCCGTACCTAAGCACTTTAGCTTCCCAAAGATTCTTAATCTGCCAGTTAGAGCCGTCATAGTTAGGCTGTCCAGATCTCCACTTTGTAGGCTTGTAGCAATAATTGCGACGGAACTCCAAGAAACTTGGAGTGATGGCCCACTTAGCCGTACCAGCGTTGTCGGGCACGGTAGAGATTGCGTCGAAGCTAATATTATTCCCTGAAATTGAACGAACAATAGTTGTTCGGTCTGCACTATAAGCACCGCCCACAGGCAGGGCAATATTCTGATCTATCTCTAAACCCGTTACCGACGAGAGTGTTGCGCTTGTCGTCGTGGCGCTAGAAATTGTCGCCGTCCACGATTCTAATGGAATCTCACCTCCGCCAACAAAGAAGTTTTCAGTGCTAGCTTCTAGATAATTGTTCCAAATTGCCCAAAACCCTTTGCCCTTTGATATACCAATTGCAACAGCATCAATACCACCAACGTCGGGAACCTTGAAGTCCTTGAAGTAACTATCAATCACCGTCACATAATCACCTGCGATTCTCAGTCCAAGGTTGCTGGTGCCGGTTCCTCCATCAAAGTAGCAGCGGTCAACAATGAAATATGTCGGCTGCATCGAGTAAGCATTTTGCCCTACATTATGATCACCAATTGACACTAAAACCTGCGACTGGTTTCCATCTTGCTTCTTGAAACTCAACCCAATCAGGCGATAGTGGTGCGATGGGTTTGCCGCTGCCGGGTTAGGCGTCCACAACGCTGCCAATGTTGCGTTGGTTGAACTCGGTGCCGTAATTGTCGGCATGTTCTGCGCGTCAGCAGGAGAGATGCGATTGCCAGACGATGGCAGCTCGGTAATATTGGCGCTCCGTATTGTGATGTACTTGTTGCCGCTGTTTGGGCCAAAAGGTTTAGCTAGCACAATGGGTCCCGCAAACACGGCCCCCGCCGGCAAAACGATCTCTTGCTCGACGGAATTCCTCTGGGCGGCGTACTTGATGGCGTTCTGGAGCTTAGCCGCATTGTTTGACGCGCTACTATAAGTATTAGGAGCAATATAGTATACGGAATTACCCGCCGAATTGGTCATGTCAATGAGGTTCTGACCGGCGCCGTTATTCTTATTAAGTCCTGTCGCTGACGGAATATCTATAACGTTGATCGAGGCGCTGACGGGTATGGCTGCTATCCCCTTATCGTTTTTCGCGCTCAAGATGATGGTGTAAATACCGGCGGCCCGGTAAGCATGTCCACAGGCCAGCAGGTCGCAAGTGAAGCCGTCTCCGAAATCTATTCTCACGGAAGTAGTGCCATTAGCCTGCGGCTTCCGCGATACGCCGGCCGAGTTCCTGGCGTCAATCAGAATTACTTCATTTACGTAGGCAATTGTTGGCGCCGTGAGCGAAAGCGTCAGTCCGGCGCGACTCTCGCCTACGGTCGTCTTTGCCTGGACCGTCGAGCTTGACGCGCTGTCATATGAACTAGTCGCATCCACGTAAGCCCGGTATCGCGCCCAGTAGTAGATGAGTTTTGGATATTCCAGCGCTACTGTGGTCCACCCAGAAGGCCGGAGCCACCACGTCGCGGGATGAGGAGTTTGTTGCCCAGGGGCCGGCGCGTCGAGTCCCACATCAACCCCAGTGCCAGCGAACACCTGGCGGAAAGTCCACAGTGCTCTGCGCGAATGATAAGCGGAAGTAACGATTAGAATCGAATGAAGGTTGTGCTGCGCCGCAAACTTGCGCAGCAGCACAGCTTCCTCGTATGTGCTACCGACCGCGTCGGGCAGCACTTCGATCTTTTCTGGCCGAACGCCGACGCGCTTTAATTCTTCCGTTGCTCGTTCGTAGAAGAAGGGATTCCGCTGCTGCCCTTCAGACCAGCTACTGCGCAGGTTTTCGTTGGTCAACAGCACGCGCGGCGCACGGCCCTCTTTCCAAAGCTGCGCGGCATGGTGAGTACGCTCCGTGTATGCCCTGGCGTTTGACAGCACAACGATAGCGTCAGCGCGAGGGAGTTCCGCCCGCGTAATAAGCGCCGCAGCGGCGCCCCAGGCCAGCAAAGACCAACTTACAAGAGTGAGCGCGGCAAAGCGCACGATTCGCCATACGCGCATCTTTCGTGCGTCGGTCAGCGATAGCGCGGAAGTAGGATGAATGTCCGCACTGAACATGTTTCTTTTTCCTTTACCAGCAGATCCCTCGATATGAGTTGTCAGATACACGTCCATCAAAGAGCCGAACCAGATCGATTACGAGCTGATCTCTGAGGAGTTGCGATTCGATCTCGCAAAACTCTTCCGACCGGTTACCAATAATGAGGACATCAGAGCAGTCCACCACGTCGCGGATGCTGGCTCGCATCAACTGCGAGATGTGCGGTATCTCCTGCTCAATATACTGCTTGTTTGCCCCGAACAGGCGGGCCAGCGAAACGTCGCGATCATAAATAGCCAGTTGCATCCCTTTTCCGATCAGTGCCTCGATTAAAGCGACCATTGGCGATTCGCGCAGGTCGTCTGTTCCAGCTTTGAAGCTGAAGCCTAACACGCCGATCCGCTTGCGGCCTGTCGCGAGCACCAGCTCGATTGCACGCTCGATCTGCAACCGGTTGCTTTTCAGAATCGATGAGAGCACTGGAACATCCACGTCGAGTTCCTTGGCCTTGTAGTTGATAGCACGCAGATCCTTTGGCAAGCAGGAGCCACCGAAAGCAAAACCCGGTTTTAGATAGTAGGGCGAGAGGTTCAGCTTGGTGTCCTGGCAGAAGACTTCCATTACTTCGTGGCTGTCGATATTGAGGCCCTTGCAAATGTTGCCGATCTCGTTCGCGAAACTAACCTTCAGTGCGTGAAAACAGTTGCAGGCATACTTAACCATCTCAGCAGCTCTAACGCCGGTGACGTAAAGCGGGGCGTTGATGCCGGCGTAGAGCCGGCGCACACTCCCAGCCACATCTTCGTCATCAGCACCGATCAGCGTGAACGGGGGCGCGTAGAAGTCCTTAAGCGAAGTGCCCTCCCGCAAAAACTCTGGATTGACGCATACGCCGAAATCGCGGCCGGCCTTCTTGCCCGAGGAGCCCTCCAGCGCCGGCACTACTACGTTCTCAATCGTCCCCGGCAGCATCGTGCTGCGCATCACCACGACGTGATGCTTAGTCTTTGCCCTCACTGCGCTGCCAATCTCTTCACAGACCCGCGAAACATAAGTGAGATCCAGCGAGCCATTCGGCTTGCTTGGTGTACCGACGCACACCAGAGAGATTTCCGAATCGCACACACCTTCCGCCGAATTGGTAGTAGCACGAAGGTTGCCTGTTCTTACAGTTTGCTCGATCAGCTCGTTGATGCCGCTTTCGACAATCGGGCTGCGACCTTCATTAACGATGTCAACCTTTATGGGATTGACGTCAACACCTACAACCTGATGTCCGGCCTTGGCAAAACATGCAGCAGACACGCAACCAACATAACCCAGTCCAAAGACGCTCAATTTCATTCGTTAACCTTCGTTTCGATACGCGTAACCAAGAACAATCAGCGCTGAAGCGTTTGCTCTTGGACTATTCAATCTTTGGCTTCGGTTCTTGTCAGGGGAAATATAGGCTCCTCGATTCACTGCCGTGGCCGACGCAATAGCCCCACAAGAAAACTGCTTCCCCATGCACAGTGAACCACAAAGAACACAAGTGGGATAACAGCAGTTAGTTTCCAGTCACCGGCCTGCCAGGCGAGCCTCAGGGAAAAGACAAACGAAAGAAGTGCATACAGCGCGAGAACCGGCAAGAGCAGCCATAGCAAACGCGGCCACAGCAGGCCCAGCACTACGGTCAGCAAGAGATACGCGACAAACGCCGGTGCGGCCCAGTGGCGGAGCTTGATCGAACGCGGAT
>JBPCMM010000079.1:0-4500 GCA_051002255.1 Pyrinomonadaceae bacterium | reverse complement strand
CCTGATACGACGTCGCGATACCGTTGCCCATAGAGCTCAATCTGGCGCGCCTTATCCTGCACCAACTGGGCCTGATATCGTCCCTCCACGGAGCGCAATTCCTGCGCGCTGCGGCCAGAAAGTAGTAATCCCGCAAATGCGAGTGGCAACAGCCCGGCCAACAACAGCACGCCCAGGACTATGTAGAGGAGGCGAATGCGCCCAAGGTTCACAAGCATTAAATAGGGCCTATTGAGTCAGTTTCTGGAATCGAGGTAGTTTCAGGAAGGTTGTCGTAAGTGCCGGCGTCGAATCCGGTCGACTTGCTATTATCGTCGAGCCACCCTTGCGTGTCAATGAGTTGTGCATGGTTTAACTCATTGTTTGATAGGACCTTAACTTCGGACCTTTTCTGAGCGAGCACGCAAATAACGCAACGAGGCTGGCGAACCGGGTCCGCGAGCCGAGCTAATTGAGTCTGTCGTGCTTTGGAGGTCGACTCTCACCTCACCAGAGTGTTTTGTCGGCCTAAGGGCGGCCGACTGCGTCTAAAATGGTGGGTGCAAAGCTTAGTCCGCGCTCGACTTAAGAAATTGACAGCGGGACGACCGGCCGCGAAACTAAGACAGGATGGAAACCGCCACGAGCGACGAGCAGATCGTAGAGCGCGCTCTAACAGGAGATGCCGAGGCTTTCGGCGAGATAGTACTCCGCTGGGAGCAAAGGATCTTTGCGCTTGCCTATAGCATGCTTGGCCGCGAGGAGGACGCGCGGGACGCAACACAGGAGACTTTCCTTGCGGCTTTCCGGAATTTGCGAGGTTTTCGCGGAGAAGCGAAAGTCTCATCCTGGTTGCATAGGATCGCGGTAAACCAGTGCATTACTCGTCAACGCCGAGCGAAGGTTAGAAATGAGGCGGCGATTGAAGATGAAGAGGTAAGGCATGCCTCAAGCTTTTCTTCCCCTTTGGAGCTTTCTCCGGCTCGAGTGGCTGAGGGTAGAGAGAGCATCGATGCGGTTAGACGCGCGGTCAACAGTCTCCCGCTGGATTTACGGCAGGTTGTCTTAATGAAGGAATTCGAAGAGCTGACTTTTCGAGAAATAGCCGAAGCCCTGGATTTGCCATTGAGCACCGTGAAAAGTCGTTTATACACAGCAATGAGTCAACTGCAGATGCGACTCAAGAAATTCAGTAATTAAGCAGCGTGAGAAGGAGAGCGCGATGGATAAAATACCCGAGGCCCCAATTTGTGAACGTGGAAACGATTTGATTGCGTTTCTCTATGGCGAAATCGACGAACACGCCGCGCGGGATTTTGAACGGCACCTTCTGAACTGCGCTGAATGTGAATCTGAACTCGGCGCTTTCAAACAGATTCGATCCTCCGTCGGGGCCTGGCGACAAGAGTCGCTAGGTGCTGCGACGGCTACTTCAGTCGCTGCCTCGCCGGCTGTTGGCAGGGCGTCTGATCTTGAAAAGCCATCGGCGATAACTGCTATCCGAAAGTTCTTTGAGATCTCACCTTTGTGGGTGAACGCTTCAATAGCCTTCGCCTCTGTTCTATTTTGTGTAGTCTCCGTACTCGCCCTCGCCCATCTTTTCGAGAATCGAAGACCTGTCGTTGTCGGAGACGAGAAACGATACACGGAGAAGGAACTACAGGCCAAGATCGAAGATGCTGTGAAATCCAGGCGACAGGATCGGGAGGCTCGGAACGGCACGCCTCTGCCTTCGGTTGCAGCTAACAACAACCAGCAAGTTAAGCCTCAGAGAAGAGGCGCCAACGGAACAACTGGGCGCGTTGCTACAAATCCGAAGGTTCGGCGTGCTCCGCTCACAAAGTCAGAGCGTGAGCAATTAGCTGCCGATTTGAGATTGAAACTTCCGCAAGATGATACGGATCTCGATCTTTTGAGCGACCGAATCAATCAATAGTCGGACATGCCACTGGTACTATTGAGAGACCCGGTGGGAAGTTTAAGTCGAATGCAATCTTTCAGCTCGAATATCTCGCAGGTCAGGAAGGGTGGTTTACCCCCGCTTGCCTGGCAATGGAAGTCGGCGGGGGTAAACCACCCTTCCTAACCTGCGAATTTATCCCACCAGAGTGCTTTTGAGAAAGTGATCCAAGCAGTCACAACCTGAGGTAATCATGAGTAATATCAAAAAAACAATCTTATCGTTGGTGGCGGCGACCTCGGTGCTCGTCGCGGCTCCCTCCTACTCGTTGGGCGCTCAACAACAGCAACAACCCGACGCTCAGCAGCGTCCGCCTGGTGTTGACCCAATCAGAGAACTGAATCTAAGCCCGGAACAGCGTGAGCGGATTCGGGCAATCCGGGAGCAGTTGCAAGCAGAGAGAGCTGGGATCAATCAGCGTTTACGCGAAACGAACCGGGCTCTCGAAGAAGCACTGGACGCCGATAATCCTGACGAAAGTGTGGTCGAACAACGTTTGCGTGATGTCGCAGCCGCCCAGGCGGCCGCGATGCGCATGAGAGTGTTGAGTGAAGTAAGGATTCGACGCGTGCTGACTCCGGAGCAACTGATTACGTTACGAACGTTGCGCCAAAACGCCCGAAGCCTCAGGAGAGAACACCAACGTGAGAATATGGGGATACGTCGCCAGGAACGGGTCGACAGGCAGCGGGGTCTGCGAAACCAACGCAATGGCCTGGGGCCCTTCCTCCCTAGAAGAAGCGACCAGCAACGAAGGACTCGGCCATAACGCGCCCCACAACCTGCATCTGGAATTGGCCGGTCAACTCTTGCTTGACCGGCTTTTTCTGTTTAACCGCTGACAAAGCAACGTTTAGAGATAGGGTCAATCGTTTATAACTTGACGCATCGCTCACAATTTGCGCATGATAGGCCGCTCTGTCAGACGCATCTGTCGTATTAAGAGACTCAAGGCAATCGTTCTTGTAACCCATGACTCGCGCGGCGCGTTTCCCTTCCGCGGAAGATGATAGGGAAGGCGCCAAAGGGTTTACGCGCGGTTTAAGACCGGCTCCCATACCATCATAGAATGAACTTAGCTACGCGCGCGCTGCTTGAACTGCAGGAGACGACGTTGATGGCGGCTCGCGCCGCCGGCGGGCTAATCAAACGTCCTCGATACATTCAGGAAATGATCGACCAGATGGATGTCATCGGAGTCGGCTCACTGACGATCGTCCTCTTGACCGGGTTTTTCACTGGCGGCGTTTTGACCCTGCAAACATTTCCCACGTTGCAATTTTACGGCGCGCAGTCGCAAACCGGGCGGCTGGTGGCCATTTCCCTCGTCCGTGAGCTGGGACCCGTCCTCACCGCACTGATGGTCACCGGACGAGTAGGTTCCGCTATCGCGGCCGAGCTTGGCTCGATGACGGTGTCTCAGCAGATAGACGCCATGCGCGCCCTGGGTACAGATCCGGTGCGGAAACTGGTAGCGCCGAGAATACTCGCTCTGGTCGTCACCCTGCCTCTACTTACCGTTATCGCCGATGTGGTTGGTATCGGGGGGGGCGGTCTGGTGGCGACGAGTCTTTTCGGCCTTTCAATGGGTCAGTTCCTAACTTCCGTTCGTGACGGCATCAGCACGGATGATATTATTGGCGGCGTAATCAAGCCGATATCCTTCGCCCTGATCATTGGATCGATTGCCTGCTACAAGGGGTTGAGTACCGAGGGGGGCACTGTAGGGGTTGGACGAGCAACTACGACGGCGGTGGTTACCGCTTCCATCGTTGTGATCATTGCGGATTTTTTCCTGGCTCGAGCAATTCAGTATTTCCTCGGAATGCCAACCCCCTAGTCGACTGAGAAGTTATGTCTTTGGTGGTAGGACAAACAAATCGTTCCGTCATAGACCCTAGTGATGACGCTGCGCAGTCTACTTTTGCCGAAGTGGACAACAAAGACCGCATCACCCCGGCTATGGAATTTCGGGATGTCTACCTCTCCTTTGATGATCGCACCGTTCTCAAAGGACTGAGCTTCAAGGTCTTGAGAGGCGAGACTAAGATCATTCTTGGTGGATCCGGCGGAGGAAAGTCAACCATCATCAAACTCGTCCTTGGCCTCTTGAAACCCGACGCCGGTCGCATTCTTGTGGATGGTGAAGACATCACAGACTATAACGAAGTCCAGATGATGAGTGTGCGCAAGAAGATTGGAATGGTTTTTCAGGAGGGTGCTCTCTTTGACTCGCTGTCTGTCTATCACAACGTTGCTTATCGTTTGCACGAACAGGGTGTGCCTGAGGAAGAAGTTGAACCCGAGGTGCGACGAATGCTTCGGTTCGTGAACCTCGAGGACGCCATCGACAAAATGCCGGCAGAACTCTCGGGTGGCATGCGGCGCAGAGTCGGGATCGCGCGGGCACTGATCGGTGATCCGAAGATTGTATTGTTTGACGAACCCACTGCCGGCCTGGATCCACCAACGGCCCGGACCATCTGCGAACTGGCGATGAAGCTGCGGGATCTGGAAGACGTGTCTTCCATATTCGTGACTCACGAGATGAATAATTTGGA
>JBPCMM010000078.1:0-20246 GCA_051002255.1 Pyrinomonadaceae bacterium | reverse complement strand
GTGGGGCAAGAGAGACGGTTGGTGAATCCTCCGTCTCAAGTGGTTGCTGGGGTGAGGACAGTGACCACGAATATGAATGGGCGCGACGCACTCCCACGTATGTCGCGCCCATTCGCTTTTGTGCGAGCCTTCCAACTCCATTGCATGTATTCTCCTCATTGGACCACTCACATCGATTGCCGATTGCCGATTACCGATTGCCGATTGCGAGTTTACGGAAGATGAAGCTGGAAAGTTAGAATGAACCCGTGAATAATTCGAATCGGCAATCGGCAATCGGAAATCGGCAATGTTCGAATCGGCAATTGGAAATTGGCACTGTCTGACAGTAATTAGCACACATCAGGAGTCTGAAAACTTGCAGCGACTTAATGTGCGGTTGGCCGCGGCAAAGCACCAATACGAGATTAAGATCGGGCGTAGAACCCTGCCGGAATTAGGCGACGAGATTCATAGTTGTTTGCCTCATCGAGCCCGCCGCGTTGCCGTTATCTCGAACCAGAAAGTTTTCAGTTTATACGGCGGGCAAACGCTTAAGAGCCTACGTGCCGCACGGTATGTTGTTTCCCACTGGTTGATGGGTGACGGAGAGCGGTACAAGACATTGGCCACCGTCCAGAAAGCGCTTCTTTTTCTCAGCGGGTCCGGACTTGAGCGGACTGACGTGGTTGTGGCTCTAGGCGGAGGAGTAGTTGGCGATATGGCAGGCTTTGCCGCAGCCACCTACCTGCGCGGTATCCCTTTTATTCAAGTTCCCACGACTCTCATCGCCCAGATTGACTCATCAGTGGGGGGTAAGACGGGGGTTAATTTGCCACACGGCAAAAACTTGGTGGGCGCATTTCATCAACCTTGCGGAGTCTTGATTGATACCGAAACGTTAACAACTTTGGCCCGCCGCGAGTTCGTTTCCGGATGGTGCGAGAGTATCAAGCAGGGCGCTGTCGGTAACCGAACTCTTTTCAAACAAACCCGGAACTATCTGGAGAGGATTAAGTTAAATCCTGATGCGTTAGTTTTGCCGGCACTGGAGAAGCTCATCCGTTCTCACTGCGCTTTCAAGGCTGCGATCGTCACCGGCGATGAACGCGAAGCCCCGGAGCGTACGGATCATCTTTCGCGGCGAGTCTTAAACTTCGGACACACAGTCGGACATGCACTGGAAAGCATTACGAAATACCGACGCTTTCGTCATGGAGAAGCGGTGGGTTACGGCATGCTCGTTGCCGGACAGATGTCGAAAGATCTGGGCTTGCTTTCCACATCGGAGTTAGAATTACTACGTGATACGGTTCGGTTGGCAGGATCATTGCCCGCAGCAAGTAATCTGGATGAAGGCGCGATCATGCGCGCAATCCTAAGCGATAAGAAAAGCGTCGATGGTCGGATCAAGTGGGTTCTGCTCGAACGAATAGGACGCGCTCGTATTGTTGACGGGAAAGAGATCACGACGCGACTTTTGCGCGGTTCGATCAGAGCTGGTCTTAAGAAAATGTTTTGAGGATTGACTAAGGAGCATGTATGACGGATTCTGCCAGATCTGGTGAGCTAGGAGGCTCACGGTTGAAGTTTCTCATCGTGGTGGCAATTATTGCCGCGGTGGCGTGCGCAGGCTATTTCTACGTGCCGGTCGCTTACCATGCTTATCTTTACAAGGACCTAATGCAGACCAAAGTGGATGCCGCCGCCGCGCTGGCGTACCCCACTACCTGGGTGACAGATCAATTGACAAAGAGTGGTCCTGAGTACGAGGTGCCGTCAGAGGCCATAATCACGCCGGCGCAGGAGGACGACCGCATGCAGGTGAGAGTGCAATATAGCAAACCAATTGAGTTTCCCGGTTACACCTATGTGTACGAATTTGATCACACCGCTCGGAGCACCCAGTTCCTGGGTAAAACTAAGTAGAAAATGAAAAGGCGCAGGATGGTGACTTCCCCCCGCCCATAAACTGAGGACTATCCGCAGATTACGCAGATAAGACTAACGATCCACGAAATCACACGAACTCCTTGGTTCTTTTCGTAGCACTTCGTGGATCGTTTCCCTTTACTGCTAACAGTCTTGTATGTGAAATCTGCGTAATCTGCGGATAGTTGTTGGCTAGACTACCGTTGAGCGCCGTCGAGAAACGCTTTGAGTTTGCGCGAACGCGAGGGATGCCGCAGCTTGCGCAGAGCCTTGGCTTCGATCTGGCGAATACGCTCGCGCGTGACTGCAAAGTGTTGGCCCACCTCCTCCAACGTATGTTCAGAACCGCTGGTGCCCAGACCGAAGCGCATTTTGATCACCTTTTCTTCACGCGGCGTTAGGGTCGCCAGCACTTCATCCGTAATCTCGCGAAGGTTCGAAGCCACTACCGCATCTGCCGGATTCAATATTGACTTGTCTTCGATGAAATCGCCCAGATGCGAATCTTCCTCCTCACCAATTGGTGTTTCGAGCGAGATTGGTTCCTGAGCAATCTTCAACACCTTCCGCACCTTCGAAACCGGGATATCCATTTTCTTGGCGATTTCTTCACTGGTGGGCTCGCGTCCCAGCTCCTGCACCAGCGCGCGCGAAGTGCGGATCAGTTTGTTAATGGTTTCGATCATGTGCACCGGAATACGAATCGTCCTTGCCTGATCGGCGATGGCGCGGGTGATAGCTTGGCGAATCCACCAGGTAGCATAGGTAGAAAACTTGTAACCGCGCCGCCACTCAAATTTGTCCACTGCCTTCATCAGACCGATGTTGCCTTCCTGAATCAGATCCAGAAACTGCAGCCCTCGATTGGTGTATTTCTTGGCGATGGAAACGACGAGCCGGAGGTTGGCCTCGACTAGTTCACGTTTAGCCTGGCCAGTCTGTTGCTCACCGATGACGATTGACTGCAGCGAGCGCTTGATTTCAACCGGCCCGACGTGGTGGTCCGCCTCGATTTGTACCAGGCGCTTTTTGGCCGCCGAAACCCGGCGCTTGAACTCTTTCTGATCGTCCGGCTTAATCCGCTTCTTGGTGAGCTTTTCAGTGTAGTTGGTTATTTCGCGCTCTGAGTCGCGAACGTCCTTCTGCACGGCGCGGATAGCATTGATCAAACGCTGACGCGCGCGCTCGGTCATACTCAACCGCCCTATTTCCTGAGCGATCTCCAAACGAAGGCGCGCCACCTTGCGACGGAGCCGCGTCAACTTCTTGCCTTTTTTCCCGCGGGTGATCTTTTGCTCAGCCCGGAGTTTCTCCCATTCTTTCAAGGCTTGCTTGGAAATCTTGCGGATGTTCTGGATGCCTTCGATGGTCCAGTTGCGATACTCCTCCGCTTTATCTTCGTCTCCGGTCAGCTCAGCCTGTTCTGAAAAAAGAACAATCTCGCGAATATTTGCAGTGCCGGCTTCCAGGGCTTCACCGATTCTGTGTAGCTCCTGGACGGCAAGCGGCGAACGCGCGATGGCTTTCTGGGTCTTCAACTGCCCTCGCTCAATGCGTTTTGCGATAGCCACCTCGCCTTCACGCGTCAGCAGGGGTACCACTCCCATCTCGCGCAGATACAGACGAACGGGGTCGTTTGTTTTCTCGAGCGCGCCGGCGGAAAGATCGAGCTCGATGTCATCGTCGAGTGATTCCTCGTCGTCGTCGGCAACAACAACGGCGGCCTGCTCGAGAAGTCTCTCGTCGGAATCCGCAACCGGAATATTCGAACCCTCGAGCTTCTGTAGTACGTCCTCGATGTCATCTGGTGAGACGACATTGTCCGGCAACTCGCGATTCAAATCGTCGAAAGTCAAATACTTCTTGTCGCCACCCAGCTCCAGCAATCTTTCCATCACATCATCCCTATCTTTGTCTTCAATACTCACTTCTCATCTGCTCCATTAGACTCTAGATTTGCAATCGTCCACGCCCGAGAACACACCTGTTCGTTTGAGGTTCACCGAGAGAACGTTTTCGGCGCCTGCAAAATGCAAATTATCGTCAACTTTTTCTAATTTCCAGTTGTCGCCACTTCCGTTCGCGGCTGTAACGCTTTTCGTTGCTGCTCCAAGTCCGTTTGTTCACCAGAAAGCCTAAGTAATTTTTCGTTATCGCCGGCACGTTCGGCATCGGCCAATTCCGCCCTTACTTCATCTATTTGTCGCTGAACTTTCATCAGGCGGAACGCATGGACACATTCTTCCGGAGCGTAGTGCTCATTGGACGCATGTAGAGACTCACTCATCAAGAGCATCGGCAGCAGGCGGGAAGAGATCGCGTCGCCTTCCGTCTTTCGGCTGAGACTCTCGAAATTTACCTCCGTCCCTTCACTTTCGAGCTCGAGCAAGGCTCGGAATACGGCTGCCGTCGGGAGATCCTCGTAGTCTTCCGACTTCAAGATAGGCAAGACACCATGGCGTAGGCCCTCGTCAGCAAACAATAGCCCCAACAGCCGCTGTTCTGCCGGCGAGGCATCGGCCTGTCGGGGCAGGGTCCTCTGGGCGCCGGGCTTGGTATCACCGCCTCGCACAAACTGCCACAACTCGCGCAGCAGCGAAGCATCAGCAACTCGTAGCAAATCAGTGGCAATGTCAAAATACTCACGCTTCTGTATCCGGCTGCGGACAGCGCGAATAAACGGGAGCACCTCATCAATCGCTGCCTCTTTCTCGGCAGGATTAGTAAGCTTGCGATCCCGTACAGCCTGATCGATTACGAATTGTATGTGGGATTGTGCCTCGCCACGTCGCCGCTGATACTCGTTCGCGCCCCATTTTCTGATGAATTCATCCGGATCGGAGTTGTCCGGAAGAACCAGAACCTTCACCTCAAGGTCTTCTGCCAAAAGGGTTTCGATTGCTTTCTTTGCTGCCTGCACGCCCGCTCTGTCACCATCATAGTTGACTACCACCTTACGCGCAAACCGAGCCAACAGTTTCACCTGGTCCGGTGTAAGTGCTGTGCCCAGACTCGCAACAACGTTACGGATGCCAAATTGATAGGGAACAATCAGGTCGAGGAAACCTTCAACCAGAATCGCATAGTCTTGCCGGCGGATTTCATCCCGCGTCAGGTTTAAACCAAAAAGGTTCCGTCCCTTCACATAAGCAGCGGTCTCGGGCGAATTTATATACTTCGCGGCGTCGTCTGTCAGTGTGCGGCCCCCAAAAGCTATCGGTCGTCCCTGGATGTCCATGACCGGAACGGTCAATCGCCCACGAAAGCGATCATACGAGCCGCCTTCTTCTTTCTTAACTACCAGGCCGCTGCGCTCAATCTGGAGTCGACTTGCACCCTTTTGTCTGAGGTGCGATGAGAGCGCATCCCAGCTATCGGGTGCATATCCCAAACGAAACGCTTTTCGCGTCTCGTCGGTAATTTCTCTCTTCGCAAGATAGTCCCGTCCTATTCGAGATTCCTCGCCTCCATGTTCAAGCTGCTGCTCCCACCACTCGAGCGCCCACTTGTTGAGTTCAATAACCTCATCCACTTCCTGTCGCCGTGCTTCGAAGCGGCTGTCATCAACCAACTTGGGCAAGGGAACTCCGCTCTTTTCAGCCACGATCTTGATTGCGTCAGGAAACGCAACCCGTTCGATCTCCATCACAAAAGTGAAAACCGATCCGCCCTTGTGGCAACCAAAGCAGTAGAAGATCTCTTTCGCCGGACTCACTGAGAAGGAAGGCGTCTTCTCCTTGTGAAACGGGCAACACGCCATCCAGTTTGCGCCTTTCTTCTTGAGGGTGACATAGTCCTGGATCACGCGCACGATGTCCGTCTGGCGTTTGAGATCATCAATGAATGTTTGGGGGTAGCGCATTTGTTGCCGGTTCCAAAACGTGAGGCTGCGATTCTTAGCGCCTAGTCATTCGACTCTGAGCGATCCGAGTCCAAGAGCTTGTGGGGACGCTCGTTGAAAGTCTCCAACCACGTTCTCCGTTTTCCAGTTCGATCGCCGTCCGTCGTGCCTTTAGACGCTCGATTTTCCGTTTTGGGACTGCTTCCTCGAACCACCATGGCTCACTAATACCATTTATCCAAAGCCCATACTGGTCAGTATCAGGTGCAATAGATTGAGCGGACCCGGTTCGCCAGAAGGTATTTTCTTTGCCGCGATATTGAGATTTGGAAAAGCATGTCATTGCCTCAATTCTACAACCGTCGCTCCTGACCCTCCTTGATCTTGAGGCGCCGGCTTGAAACGAGCGACATGCGGATGATCCTTTAAGAGCTCAGCGATGGCGCGACGAAGAGCGCCGGTGCCATGACCGTGAACGATGCGTAGCTGGCTAGTGCCTGCAAGCGACGCCGCATCGAGAAACTTGTCGACCGCTTCAACTGCTTCATTCGCTCTCTGCCCAATCACATTCAGCTCGGACGGAGTGTGGCTGTCTGAACTACTTAAGTGTACTTCCGGCCCCCTTGTATCCCGCAACTTCGAAAAACGTCCGCTGCTTTTAACCGGGGCTACGACCTCCACCAGTTCCAAATTCCTCAGCTTTTCTCTCAAACGCAGCGACTTTACCCTAACCTCCGCCTCGTCGCCTTTGACGCTATCAACAATTCCGACCGAGCCAAACGAACTCAGTCGCACGCGATCGCCCACGGCGATTTCTCGAGCGGGTGCGGCAACGTAATGTGCATCCTCTTGCTCAGATAAATTCTGGCCAGAAACCTTGAGGGACGCGCCAGTAGCTTGATTACCGGCGATGACCTGACCCTGGCGCATGACCCGTACGGAACGGGAACTCGTGCTGGCAGCAGCCGCACTCGCTTCCCGGCCTCGCGAAGTGTTCGCGGCGCGCTGTGCTTCCCGTTTCAGTTCAGCCACGCGACGTTGGGTTTCTCGTTCAAGCTTTAGCCGTTCGGACCGATCCTGGATAGTGGCGAGCAGTTCTCGAGATCGCCGTTCAAAGTCGTTCACGATTTTCTCGAGCGCGGCTTGAAAAGAAGTCTGCCGCTGACGTTCTTTTTTGTCGGCTTCTTTCTCAAGCAAGGCAAACTTCTCCGCTACCGCGACCCGTTCCTCCTCCAGCGCCTCCCTCAAGGTGGCGGTTTGCTCGGATTCGCGTTTAATGCGGCGCAGATATTCCGTAGCCTGACGTGATGAGTCATTCACGCTTGCAGAGGCGGCGCCTATTATTTCGCCAGAAATTCCGAAGCGTCGAGCGATTTCCAGACCGGAAGATGACCCGGCAACCCCGACGAGCAAGCGATAGGTTGGTCGCAGAGTTTTCTCGTCAAACTCAACGCTCGCGTTTACCACCTCCTCTTCGTTGGCTGCATAAACCTTCAGACCGCTGTAGTGCGTGGTGGCCATCACATACGCGCCGCAGACTTTGCGGAAATGGTCTACGACCGCAACTCCAAGCGCCGAGCCTTCCTCCGGATCGGTGCCCGTTCCCACCTCATCAAGCAGAACCAGCGCGGGGGCCCGGCAGAGTTCGATCATGCGCGAGATGTTGGACACGTGCGAAGTGAACGTCGAAAGATTTGCGGCCAGCGACTGATGGTCACCAATGTCGGCCAGCACGGAGGCAAAAAATGGGACTTGCGCGCGGCGTGCGGGTACAGGCAAACCCGAGAGAGCCATTAGCGAGAGCAATCCGGCAGTCTTAAGCACGACCGTCTTGCCGCCAGCGTTGGCGCCCGAAATGATCATGGAGTCGTTTTTGTCGTCTAGCGAAAACGAGACGGGCACCACTGCGCCGCCCGAAGCGCGGAGGTTTTCTTCAAGCAGCGGGTGTCGGGCTTCTGCGAACTGAAGAACACCAGGGGAACAGACGTTGGTCTGTGCATCATTATTTTTGAAAACGACCGGTGAGCCCGAACTATCACAGACTGAAGTCTGTTCCGCTGTGCTGATCTCGGGAATTACGCAATTGAAATTCTGGTGAAACGCTGCTTTGGCGTTTATAAAGTCGAGCTCAGCAATGGCGTCGGCGGCCATTTCGATTCCTGCCAACTGAAGCCGGAGCTCCTCCGTCAGGGCGAAAAGGATACGGTAGATCTCCCGCTCTTCAGTTTCGCGGAGATTCTGCAATTCGTTGTTGCCATCAATCGTCTCGAGCGGCTCGACGAAAGCTGTAGCCCCCGACGACGAAAAGCCATGCGCGACGCCCTTAATGTGTCCTCGATGATCAGACTTCACTGGGATTACAAAGCGGTCGTTTCGGATTGTGACCAGCTCATCCTGCACAGCCTCTTCCGATCTCCGCATCAAGTTCTCCAGCGAACGCGTGATGCTCGAACGAAGCTTGGTTATCTCGTGCCGAATACGAGCCAGCTCGGGGCTGGCACGATCGTCCAGATCTCCGTTGGGTAAAATCTTGTTAGCGACGCGCGCAGTGATACTGTTCAACTCGCGAGGAAGACTCGCAACGATTTCTGCCAACACGGGCGACTCTTCACGCGCGGCCATGATGGCTGCGCGGGCCGACATCGCCTGCTCGCAAAGCCGCACTAACTCAAGAATCGTGATCGGTTCAAGTGAAGCTCCTTCGACTCGCAGCCGCGCAATCGCCTCTGCCGGATCTCTGAGCTCGCTGAACGACCACGTCGCGCCGCGCTTTCGTACTTGCACGCACTCCGCTGAGGCAGCCAGGGCTTTTTGCAGCTCCTCCAATGCATCAAGCGGCACCAGAGCGTCGACGCGCGCACGCCCCATTGACGTCTGCGCCCCGCTGCGAACGAGCGCCCGCAGTTGGTCGAACTCCAAAGTGTGAAAAGCTTGCTCGTTCATGTAACAAGTTGGTGAAGGTGACGAATGGCAAGTAAACAGGAGGCAATGCCACTTTCCGAACGCCCGAACACTTCTCCTAAACGATTTATTTTTGATTCTAACACCGGGGTGAGGATTTCACACTGAGGCGGATTTATGGCGGTGGGTTTGTTTGGGTTCCGGAACCAACATCCGGAGAGAGCCAAGTTAATAGCCGGGTGCGAGCTTTTCGCGCCTGTGAGAACCGCGAGCGGTAGCAACCGGGTTGTCTTCTCTTGTTTTCGACCAGGTCGCTACCGCTCCCCGTTTTGACAAGCACTTAAAGCTCGCCCACGGCTACTGATCGAGACTCAAAAGCGACGACGGCGACGTTCGCGTCCTCGCAGCGCTGCCGGGAACAGTCCCTTGACCTGAATCACGTTCACCAGCTGGTCGCCGTAATAGAAGGTTCCGCCCGCGGCCCTGTTGGCTGATTCTATTGGCGGCTGGATATCCTTCATTGCCAGATCGAGCATCTCGCCTGTGTTTTCAATTGCCAGAGCGATTTGCTCATCTCCGCGCAATGCCACCAGGAGCCCGGGCGGGAACACAAGAGGCGCGGGCTTTTCACAGAACAAATTGAGCGGATCCAGAACCGTCAACATGCGGGCTTGAATGGAAACCACACCCAACACTGCCGGCGGCGCATGTGGCAGCGGTGTCGGTCGGCGCCATTCCGCAATCGTTGCAATCTCATTCTCGAAAATACCGAGCACAAGGGGCCCTACAGACAGGAGTTGCAATTTTCGCGTGGGTTGAAGTTGGCGCTCGCGTAAGGCCTGATCCCGGAATGACCCTGCTTCTCCGGTGTTGTTCGAAGTCGGCTGTCGTCCGCTGGGCGTTTCATCATTCATGGATTTGTAGTTAGCTCTGACCCTACTCAACGCATTATAGCGCGATAATAGCGCGAGGGATCGGCAACGCGGCACTCAATACAGAACCGGGTGCGGTAGCGACCGCACTCAACTAACGAATTGATTGTTCGCTACCAAGTTTACATAGGAAAACCCTGCGGTAAAGAGATCTTCCATGTCACCTGATCGGGGACGCGGATTCAAACTTCTCCCAGGATGATCGCGTTGGTTGAGGGCGGTCGCTACCGCTCCCGGTTCTGAACTGAGTTTGTTGCCCAGCCTCGTAGTACCGGGCCTTGCACTCACCATTGCCCCTGATTCTTAAGAATTCGAGACTCTAATCCAGAAGGCGGGAATCAAGCCATTCTGGCAAGTATATCCGTCGCGCGATAGAATGACTGCTTCTATCGTCGACACGGGCCGAAAGGATTGGTTTCCATGGATGAATTTGACCATTACCGGGCGGAGATGAATGAGAAGTTACTGGGTAGTAACCATCTGGGCATCAAACGGTTTTTTGCTCTCGACACTCAGGCGTATGAGGACGGCGCTCTCGACAAACGCACGAAGGAGTTGCTGGGCCTGGTGGCCTCAACAGTTCTACGCTGTGACGACTGCGTCACTTACCATATCAAACAGTGCGTGGATGCAGGAGTAACTCGACCGGAGTTTCTTGACGCGTTTAATGTGGCACTTGTGGTTGGTGGTTCGATAACGATTCCCCATCTGCGCCGCGCGATCGAACGGCTTGACCGGGTTCTCGACCAACGGGACGTCGCGCCAGTAGCTCCGCACAATCACGAATGACTTACGGAAAAAAGCCTCGTACCGCTATCCGGGAAATCCAAAGGGCAAACCAGCCGTAATTACCATTCATCCACTACGGCAAGGAAACTCTTGTATAGAATAATTAAGTCAGGTTCATTGATCACGCTCACGGCGTTTCTATCCTTCGCCGTTACCGGCCTCGCCGGAGGTAACCGCACCAATACGACGAAAGGCGTGTTTATGTCAGCACAACGAGGGGTTCGCGTGCGCGCGCCCGAGATTACAGGTGGGCGTGGGTGGCTCAACACAGATAAACCGCTTTCGCTAGGGGCACTGAAAGGCAAGGTGGTGCTACTGGACTTCTGGACCTACGGTTGCATCAACTGCATTCACATTATTCCAGACCTGAAGAGGCTCGAGGAGAAATATGCGAACCAGTTGGTAGTTATCGGTGTGCACTCCGCAAGATTCGAAAACGAGAAGGAGACTGAGAATATTCGTCGCATCATCCTGCGTTATGAGATTGAGCATCCGGTCTACAACGATGCGGAGTTTAAGGTGTGGCAAAGCTACGGCGTCCGCGCCTGGCCCACTCAAATCTTAATCGACCCGGCTGGCTACGTAATTGGATCATTCTCCGGCGAGGGCAACTACGATCCTATTGATAGGGCCATCGGAAAAGCTGTCGACGACTTTCGCAAGCGCGGGGAGCTGAATGAAGGTCCCCTTAAACTTACTTTGGAACGCGCCAGCGTTGGAAACCTGCCACTTGCTTTCCCAGGTAAAGTTCTCGCAGATGCCAAAGGCGACCGGCTGTTCATTGCTGATTCAAATCACAACCGCATCGTGATCACAAAACTCGACGGCACGCTGGTGGAAACGATCGGCAGCGGAAAGCGTGGCTTCGTAGATGGTGCACTTGATAAAGCCAGCTTCTACCGACCGCAGGGGATGGCCCTGGATGTCGACAACCTCTACATCGCTGATACGGCAAACCATCTCATTCGCCGTGTCGATCTAAGGACACGACAAGTAAGAACAATCGCGGGCACTGGAAAGCAGTCGCCCGATTACTCCAACCAAGGTCCGTCGCGCGAGATCGGTCTGAACTCTCCCTGGGATCTTCAGCTCGTGGGGCGCGCTCTTTACATTGCGATGGCCGGCCCGCATCAAATCTGGAAGCTTGATCTCGACAAAGAGACAGTATCCACGTTTGCCGGCTCCGGTCGCGAAGCTCGCCTCGATGGTTCACTGCTTGAGGCCGGCTTTGCCCAGCCCTCCGGGTTGGCCACGGACGGCAAGAATCTTTTTGTCGCTGACAGCGAGTCGAACATCATCCGCGCCATCGACCTCAGCAGCGGGCAAGTCAAGACCGTCGTCGGTGGTGACCTGTTTGAATTTGGTGATGTTGATGGACGAGGTGACGATGTCCGCTTACAACATCCGCTGGGCATCTTTGCGCTTGATGGCAAAGTGCTGATCGCTGACACTTACAATCACAAGATCAAACAACTCGATCCGGCAGCCCGCTCCGTTAAGACATTGTTCGGGACCGGTAAGCCCGGCCAAACCGACGGCACTTCGCCCTCTCTATACGAACCTGGTGGTCTGAGTATCGCCAACAATAAGCTTTACGTTGCGGACACAAACAATCATGCAATCCGAGTAGTGGACTTGAAGACCAAGGTAGTATCGACTATGCGAATCAAAGGTCTCGAGCCGCCCGCCGCTCTGGCAACAGTTGCAGCGACGGATTCAGATGCCGGATCAAATTCCGAAGAGGTTTTATTGGCCTCGCAGCGCTTGCGCGCAAACCAGGACGGTACCGTTGTGGTTCAGGTAGATTTGCCGGTGGGTTACCACCTAAATCCCATGGCGCCACAGCGCTACCGGGTCTCGGTTGAAAGTGGCGAACAGCAAATCGGGCTGGTGTCTTCCTCGGTAACCGGAGTCAGCGGACGCGATAGAGAGGTAAAAGAGACCTCGAAGAATCTGCCTCTGCCCCTGCGTGTCCCGTTGCGCGCATATGAAGCGGGGAACGCAGAACTGCGTGTTCAACTCACGCTCTTCTACTGCCGCGAAGACAATACTGGTACCTGCCGCATTAAAACTCTGGTTTGGCGCGCACCTGTCGAAGTCGTGACCGATACGGCGGCTTCCAGCGAAATAAAAATTCAGGGCAAAGTCACGGCTAAATGAGGCAGTTGAATGAGGCAGTCTGAGTGGGCCAAGAGATAGGTTAGTGTGTCGATTGAGGTTTGAGTCAGAAGTGAATTTGTTGTTTGAATCCTGAAGGAATTTAAGTCAATAGCCGTGGGCGGGGCGTTGCGCGACGGCCACGGGGAACAGAGAAAAGATTCCCGACCCTGAAAAGGGACGCACCAGGCCAAGAAAAGATTCAGCTGTGTGATGTAGTCCGTTTCTTGACACTGTCTCACACCAGGAGGTGATTTCTGAAGGCATATGTCATGACTACCGGCGCGGTCTTTGGGCTGATCACCCTGATGCATCTCTTGCGGATCATCGTGGAAGGGCGGCACCTCGCGATGGACCCGCTATACGTTCTCTTCACCGTTGCCGCAGGAGGTCTAAGTCTTTGGGCTTGGCGCCTGCTGAGGCACTCGACACGGTCGTGACACGTAACTACAGCGGTCGGCTTAACCCCGCCGCCCCTATTGGTTATCAACTCGTTGGACCGGAGCGCGGGCTGCGTTTATTTGTTAGCGCCACACAATGACCCCAGTACCGATGGCTGACTTGCTACGGCAGTCTTCCTGCGCGTAATATCGTGCCTCCCCTAAATCTTGTTTACAGGAGTGAAAGCCGTGGCTGATCAATCAGGAGTAAAAGCTGTGCCTGCCAAACCGTTTCTCACGGACATCAAAACGTTACGCGAACGTGCCCGGCGACACATTGAGAATGGTGCCATAACGGAAGGCTACAGCGCCGATCGAGATACGGTGGTAAAACTCTTGAACGAGGCCCTCGCCACCGAGATTGTTTGCGTATTGCGATACAAGCGGCACTATTTCATGGCCTCGGGAATTCACGCAGAGGGCGTGGCCGCGGAGTTTCTCCAGCACGCCAACGAGGAGCAGGGACACGCGGATCTTATTGGGCAACGGATCGTGCAGTTGGGCGGTGAGCCAGACCTCAACCCGGAAGGGTTGTTGACCAGGAGTCATGCCGAATACGTTGAAGGCGAAAATCTTCTGGACATGATCAAGGAAGATCTGGTTGCTGAGCGTATCGCTATCGACAGCTATCGGGAAATGATCAATTACGCCGGCAATGACGATCCCACCACCAGAAGGATGTTGGAAGGGATTCTCGCAATGGAAGAGGAACATGCCGACGATCTGGTAAGTCTCCTGGCGGAAATAGGTGGCTAGCCAAATCTTGCACGGCGTATCACTCCTGTTGAGCTAATCTCCATTTACCTAATTCGTGAGCGTGATGCTTTTGATTGAAGCATCACGCTTGTTAGCGTATTAACACTTGACCAAATCAAAATTAGATAGGACTAACGAAGCCAGGCCCAGCATGTGTCGCGGCTGTGGCGCCATTGTAGGCGCCGGCCAAAATAACTGTGCAGTTTGCGGCGCGTCTACCACCAGTTCTAGTGCTCCGCCACGGCCGGTTGCAGACCGCGAGACGATACGCTTTGCGCGAGCCGTTTTGGATCGGCCTTACAAGTTCACCATCATTCTGCTGGTCGCGAACTTTTTCGTTTTCCTGCTCATGTGGCAGTCAAGCGGGATGACTTCCGCCGGCCTGTGGGAGTTTTCCGAGCCGGTGCTGACTGTTTATGGCGCGAAGCTCAACCGGCTCATTAACGAACAGCATCAATGGTGGCGTTTTGTTACGCCAATGTTCGTGCACATTAATTTACCTCACTTGCTGGTGAACATGTACAGTCTTTGGGTTGTTGGTCCATATGTAGAGAAACTCTACGGCTCCGCAAAGTTTGTGGTGTTCTGGGTAGTCGCAGGCGTGGCGGGGGTGGTCGCTAGTTATCTCACGGTGCTTGGTCCAGACACGCAGTTGGGTAGTCTGGGTCGCTTTCTTTTCAAGACAAACGACTTCCCATCGGCGGGAGCGTCGGGCGCACTTTTTGGATTGGTCGGCGTTCTTTTTGTTTTTGGGATCAAATTCCGTCATGAACTGCCGGCAGGGTTCAAACGGGCTTTTGGCACCGGCATGCTGCCGATCATCGTTATCAATCTTTTCATCGGCTACCTGGGCCGCGGCCTGATTGATAATGCGGCGCATCTTGGTGGTCTGGTCGCAGGCGCGGCCCTGGCCCTGGTGGTGGAATATCGCAGGCCCGGTGAGAGAACCAGTGTCGCTATCACCTGGCAGATCCTGAGATTGGGTGCGGTAACGCTCGTGGCGGTCAGCTTCATGAAAGTTGCCCAGCACTGGGATCCGTCGCCGCTTTCGGTACGAGGTCAAACTATTGAGAATTTGAGCGGCACAGGCCCCGCCTTCGTGGTTTTTGCAAAGACCATGAATGACGCGCAGGAAACTTTTTATGAAGCCCTGGAGCGAGACTCGAGTGGCGTTGATGGTGCGGTCAAGAGTCTCGAATCTGTCCCGCATTTTGACTATGAGTCGGCTCAGCTAACGGAAAGACTAAAAGCTCTTCTGAGCACCGCGAAAGAACTCAAGAACCCACCGGCCTCATCACCATCCCAGACACCAGCGGCGGACAACGGGAATCTGCAACAAAAAGAGAAGGAGTTGCTAAAGGATTTCAGTTCGTGGTCGAAAGATTACAATAGGTGGCTGAAGACGACTGGAAAGACCTATGGTGGCTTGATAGATGTGACAACACCGCAAACTCCGAACAATTCGACGCAATAATTAGGGGAATACACAGAGGAGACAACGAGAATGGAAATCAAGAAAGTAGGAGTGCTGGGCTGCGGATTGATGGGCTCAGGCATCGCTCAAGTTGCTGCAGGCGCAGGTTTCGAGACGGTTGTGCGCGAAGTATCTGATGATTTGATCAATAAGGGGTTTGCGGGTATCGAGAAGTCGCTGGCGAAGTTCGCGGAAAAGGGGACGATCACCACCGAGCAGCAGCGGGAGGCCCGCAACCGTCTGTCGGGCACCACCTCTTTTGAGGATCTTTCAGAATGTGACATCATCATCGAGGCGATCATTGAAAATCTTGAAGAGAAGCGTAAAACCTACGAGCAGCTTGACGGTCTGTGTAAGCCTGAGACGATCTTCGCTTCCAACACCTCGTCAATCTCGATTACCGAGATGATGACCACTACTTCCCCAGCGCGGCAACAGCGCTTTATCGGACTGCATTTCTTCAATCCCGTTCCACTGATGAGGCTGGTTGAAGTAGTGCGCACGATCCTGACTGACGAAGCAGTCTACGAGGAGGGCGTTGAGTTTGCCAGGCGTTTGGGCAAAGTGCCGGTGCGCGCCGGAGACAAATCCGGCTTCATTGTGAATCGTCTGTTGGTGCCTTACATGCTCGATGCTATCCGCGCTCTGGAGGAAGGTGTAGGTTCGATTCAAGACATTGATACGTCGATGAAGCTGGGGTTGGGTTATCCCATGGGACCGTTTACCCTCGGGGACTTTGTGGGATTGGATACGACCTACTACATAGCCGAAATCATGTTCAATGAATTTCGCGAAAAGCGGTTCGCCCCTCCGCCATTATTGAAGCGGATGGTGCTAGCCGGTTTATACGGGCGGAAGTCAGGACGAGGGTTCTACGACTACACCAAGGATCCAAAGAATCCCACGCCGATGAGCCTGGTCTGAGCTAGGGTGTGCTAAGAGAGCCGAGCGATTGGCGCTTGAAATTGAACACGCGGTGCTGATTTCAAGCCAGGTCGCTGATTAAGGTCCTGGTTTTAAAATCGCAGCTCTCGCGCCAGCAAATGTACCCGTCAAACACGATCCACGAAATCACACGACACGGCACTAACAAGATTTGGTGTTGGACCGTGTGGTTTCGTGGATCGTTTAAGTTGTCATCGCTAGCATGCTCTGACACTAAGGCATTGGAGATTTGCTTCGCCAGCACACCAAGCACCAAGAAAAATTGACCTCAGCACACTCCCCGCGCCACAGCGCTCAAATGTCTTTTGCGCGCCGAGATCGCGCCGGATTAAATGGTTTCTTCATCTATCATCGTTGAGCGACGAGATTCAATCGCAGTCGTTCGCCTGAACCGTCCCGAGAAGCTCAACGCACTCTCGCGAGGGATGTTGGAGGATCTAAGCCGCGCATTCGCACTATTGGAGAAACAGTTCAACTTGCGGGCCGTGATTCTCACCGGCTCCGGCGAAGCCGCCTTCTGCGCTGGTACCGACGTTGACGAACTCGCGGGACTCGATCAGAACGGAGCCCTTGCGGCTTCTGAACGTGGCCAGATGGTCTGCAACCAGATCGAGAACTTCCCTGCGCCTGTGATTGCGGCGATCAACGGCATAGCGGCAGGTGGCGGCTGCGAGTTGGCGCTCGCTTGCCACCTGCGTATTGGATCGACGAACGCTCGATTCAGTTTGCCGGAAACGAAACTCGGAGTAATTCCCGCCTACGGTGGGACCCAACGGCTTCTGCGAGAAATAGGATCCGGGCGCGCACTGGAAGTGATGCTTACCGGCAAGGTTCTCCCAGCAGAGCAGAGTTATCAGTATGGACTTCTCAATCAAGTCACAGATCTCCCCAATGTGTTAGCGGTGGCAGAAGCGCTGGCGAACGACATTTCCAAGCTGGCCCCACTCGCAGTTCGTGCCTGCCTGAGAGCCGTAATACGCGGACTGGAACTCCCGTTACATGAAGGCCTTGGTCTCGAGGCGGAACTTTTCGCGAGTCTGTTTGCCACCCAGGACATGCGCGAAGGCACGCGTGCCTTTCTGGAAAAACGCACACCCGTTTTCAAAGGAACATGATCTTTCCGCCGACCCATAAGGGTACTGAGTCGGTTTGAGTTCGAGATCAGATTCAAATTGTTTTCGAATCCCGAAGGGACTTACACTCCGGGATGATGTGACCAAACCGGACTTAACCGCTACGCGATAAAGCATCACCTTGATGCTGGCTTTCGCATCCCCTATACTGCGAAAGCCTTTCCATTTGCGTCGATGGAGCTTTAGAAAAACTATTGCAGCCAGTTATTTACGAAGGACAACTCAACGGCAAGGGATTCCGTTTTGGGATTGTGGCGAGTCGTTGGAACGATTTCATCAGTTCGCGACTCGTCGAAGGGGCGCTTGATGCGCTCGCTCGTCTGGGCGTTGCGGAGAAGGCAGTCGCGGTTTACAAGGTACCGGGATCTTTCGAGATACCGCTGCTGGCCTTGAAGGTTGCCGGTTCAAAGAAGTTTGATGCAGTCATCTGCCTCGGAACGATCATTCGCGGCCAGACTCCACACTTCGAATACATTGCCAACGAAGTGACGCGTGGGATATCACAAGCTGGGATGGAAACTGGAGTGCCGGTTGTCTTCGGGATAATAACTGCCGATAATCTCGACCAGGCCATCGATCGTGCGGGAGTTAAACTGGGCAACAAGGGATTTGAAGCCGCCACAACGGCAGTGGAATTGGTAAATCTTTACAAGGAAGCTTTTGAAAAGGATGAAGGATGAGGGATGAAGGATGAAGTTTGAAGACGTGCCGGAATAGCACCTTCATCCTTCATCCTTCCGCCTTCATCCCTGATGCATTATGGGTTCGCGACGTAAGGCGCGCGAATGCGCCTTGCAAATGCTCTTTGCTGCTGATGTTGCTGAAACGCCCCCGGACGAGGTGGTGCGGACCTATTGGGCGGAGTTGGGCGACACTGATCTGGAAGAACCGGCGCGCGATTTTGCGACGCGCCTGGCCGCCGGAACGCTGGCCCAGCTCGAGGCCCTGGACGAACGCATACGTTCGCGGGCGGAACACTGGCGCATTGCTCGTATGGCGGTTGTCGATCGCAACATCCTGCGCCTGGCCGTTTACGAGTTCCTTTACGAGCGAACTCCTCGCACCGTAGCTATCAATGAAGCGCTCGAAATAGCCCGCCGTTTCTCAACCTACGAAGCCACGCAATTCATCAACGGCATCCTTGACGCCATCAAGCGCGACCTCGACGAGCAGCAGCCGCAGGAGCACGTCGAGTTAACGGACGAATCCGAGGATGCCTTGGACGAGGGAGAGGGCGAGCGTCCCGCTTCTTTGTAGTCTAGCGGGGCAATCTTTTCTCGAGAAATGAGAAATTATAGAAATTATGACGAATGGAAAATGAAATACGCGTAGTTTGTTTCGCCGCCTTTTGCCTGGCAACAGGAAGAATCCTCGCTTTCCGCTATTCACCATTTTCGCGTTAACATTTACTATTCAATCGTGGACCAGAGCCAGCGCCAGTTTCTTGCTGAGACAGAAGACCTAATCGAGCAGATATTTGCCGACCTGGACGAACTGCGCGAGAAAGCGAATGAACGGAGAGCTCGACGTGAGTTAGTTGACCGCATCTTCCGGCGCATTCATCGAGTCAAGGGTTCCGCCGCATCTTTGGGCCTTGACGGGTTGAGCGAGATTGCCCACGAGTTTGAAAGTCTGCTCGGCGCCGTTCGCACTGCTGGGGTAGTTGTGGATAACGAGGTCCTCGACACGTGTGAGAGTGCGGCCATCGCTTTGTCCGAGAGTTTACAACTCGCTTCCTCAGGCGTCATCGAACCGTCCCGCCGAGCATTGTTTGAACGGATTCAGGCTCTCGCACAGGTAAACAGCGCTAAGGCCGATTCGGACATTGGTTCGGTGCTGGATAATTTACCTTTCGAGATTTTTCAGTCGTTGACCGGCGACGAAAAGCACCGTCTGGAGCAAGCCCTCGAGGAAGGGGACGATCTGTATGTAATTGCCACCAGTTTTGATATCGCAAGTTTCGACGACGAGTTTTCCAGGTTGAAAGAGAAACTTGCAGTTCGCGGTGATGTTATCGTCACCTCGCCCATGGTCGACGCCGAGCGCCCCGATAAAATCAACTTTCAAATTCTCTTCGCCTGCAGGTCCGACCTGGATGTTACCGATCCGGATTTAAGTAGCTTTGCCGGTTTGGGCATCAGGAAGCTCGCCAGCAAACCGGAAACGCCAGCCTTGGGCGAAAAGATCGAACCGGGGTCTCCAAGTGGGCAGCCCGCTTGGGGTGGGGGCGCAAACTCACTGGTTGTGGGATTGAGACTTACACCCGCTGTCTCTCTTTCCAATTTCATTCGCACTGACCTTGAGGATTTGGACCGGTTGATCTTCTCCACGCATGATCTTTTTTTCGCGCGACAGCTAAGGCCCTTGACCTGGCGCTTTCACAGCAGCACGTCGGCAATGGGAGTCAGGAAGAACTCGAGAGATTAGACGTGCAAATCAGACGCTCCTTTCTGAGCGTGGAAGAAAAGCTGATCGGCCTCAGAATGGTTTCGCTGGCGCCACTCCTGCAACGCACGGCGCGAGCGGGTCGAGCGGCCGCTCGTTTAACTAACAAGGAAATAGACTTCGAGATTGTTGGTTCAAACCTGAAACTCGACAAGCTATTGAGTGATGCGATCGCGGATCCGCTCATCCATCTGGTCCGTAACGCGGTGGATCATGGGATTGAAACTCCTGAACACCCAGCGCAGTCGTCAGAGAGAAAGCGCGGCCTGGTGCGCATAGAAGTGACTAGCGAGGGCCGGCAAACCTGCCTGCGCGTTACAGACAATGGTCGGGGCGTTGATCCTGAACTCGTCTCGCAGGCGGCGATAAACTTGGGAGTAATCGGCAAAGGCACGCTTCTGGACTTGGATCACAGCGTGCGAATGCTATTTCGCCCCGGATTCACGACGTTGTCTTCAGCCTCCACTATTTCGGGTCGCGGTGTGGGTTTGGACGTAGTGGAGACCGCAGTCGAACATGTAG
>JBPCMM010000077.1:0-11852 GCA_051002255.1 Pyrinomonadaceae bacterium | reverse complement strand
AACAGCCCGCAACTTGCTCACATCCCAATCGTCTTTCTCAGCGGAATGGACCGAAAGGAAGGCAGCCGGGAGGAAGAATACGCAGACGCTGTGTTTTCAAAGCCTGTGTCCGGAGAGGACCTCACGGGATGCGTGGCTGAACTGCTGCGGGCGAGAAAGTAAGGCGCCGCAACGGCGTCGACAAAAGAAGCGAAACGAGACCACGATCCCAAACGGCACCAGCCAAAAAGTACAGACAAACGATCCACGAAATCACACGAAACGGCACTAACAAGATTTCGTGTTGGTTCGTGTAGTTTCATGAATCGCCTACTATCGACCGCAAGGTTGCTACCATGAAATGAAACGCGGCGGTCAGTTAAGTTCTGACCGCCGCGTTTATTGCTGTTCGATAACCGATTGCCAATTCAGGGGTTGGGTAGCTGCGAATCTTGAGCGGGGGCGCGGTCCGCTTTGCCCCTTCCCAACCTGCAAATTTGCTGCGCTTGAATTCAGGCCGTCTTTGCGCTGCTCGTTCCAATCAAGTCGTCAAGCGGCGTATATTTCAACCCCTGTGAAGTGGCCACAGCTTCATAAGTACAGTGACCTGCATAAGTGTTCACTCCCGCCTTCAATCCCGCGTCTCTGGAAATTGCCTCGAAGAATCCTCTGTTGGCGAGTCGCAGCGCGAAAGGAAGAGTTGCATTGGTGAGCGCGAAGGTGGAAGTGCGCGGCACTGCGCCAGGCATGTTTGCTACGCAGTAATGCAACACGCCTTCGACGTAGTAAGTAGGATCTGAGTGGGTTGTGGGACGCGTTGTTTCGATACAGCCACCCTGATCCACAGCCACGTCGACGATGACCGCACCGTTGGGCACATCTTTGAGCATGCTCCGCGTGACTAGCCTGGGAGCGGAGGCGCCGGGCACCAACACCGCGCCCACGATCAAATCGGCCTGCGAGACGGCATCGTGGATCATGTAGGCGCTGGAGGCGAGTGTTGAGATCTTTGAGAGGAAGATGTCGTCAAGTTCGCGCAAGCGGTCGAGATTGTTGTCGATCATGGTTACATGCGCGCCCATGCCCACGGCAATCTTCGCGGCGTTTGTTCCTACGACACCGCCGCCGATAATCACAACGCGGGCTGCGGGCACACCGGGGACACCCCCCAGCAGAATGCCGCGGCCGCCACTCATCTTCTCGAGATAGTGGGCCCCCACCTGAATGGCCATGCGGCCGGCGACCTCAGACATGGGCGTCAGCAGTGGCAAGCCGCCACGCCGGTCAGTAATGGTTTCGTAAGCGATGCCGGTAACTTTGCGTTTGAGAAGTTCTTCGGTGAGTTCCTTGTCCGGAGCCAGATGAAGATAGGTAAAGAGCAACTGGCCTTCCCGCATTCGTGGGTACTCAGGCTTAATCGGCTCTTTCACTTTCACAATCATCTCGCCCCTGGCCCAAACCTCGTCGGCGGAGCCAAGAATCTGCCCGCCCGCTTTTTCATAAAGGCCATCCTCAAACCCGGAGCCCTCGCCAGCGGTTCGTTCGACCACCGCCTGGTGGCCGGCGTCAGTTAGCGCGCGCACGCCCGCAGGTGTTAAGCCCACACGGTATTCATTGTCTTTGATCTCTTTCGGCAGACCGACAATCACGTGGTTGTTGCTCCAATCATGGATCGGATTTTAGAGAAAGAGCGTTGATCGCGATTCTTACAGCTTCACTTCGTCAATCTGAGCTCGCTGAAGCTTTCCGCTGTAATCAACGTAAATGGACTTCCATTCGGAGAAGATATCAAGTACCTGTGTTCCGGCTTCGCGATGCCCATTGCCAGTGGCCTTCGTTCCGCCAAATGGCAGGTGAACCTCGGCCCCTATCGTCGATGCATTGACGTAGCAGATTCCGGAGTACATTTCATTCATTGCGTGGAACGCTCGATTAACGTCGCGGGTGTAGATTGCCGCCGACAAGCCGTAGCGCACTCCATTGGCAATCTTGACCGCGTCATCCAGCGAGCTGGCGGGAATCACCGCAGTGACCGGTCCAAAAATCTCTTCCTGCGCAATACGCATGTCGGGAGCTACGTCCGTGAACACAGTCGGCTCGATAAAATAACCGTGCGCGTAATCGCCCCGGGTGAGTCGTTTGCCTCCGCAGGCCAGAGTGGCACCATCTTCGTTCTGGCCGATGTCGATGTAACCCATGATCTTCTCGACCGCGGCGGCATTTATTACCGGACCTACGTCAGTCTTCGGGTCTGCGCCATTACCGATTCTCAGTTCCTCGGTGCGTTCAACCAGCTTCTGCGAAAACTTCCTGTAAACCTTCTTGTGGACGATCAGCCGTGACGACGCGGTGCAGCGTTGGCCTGACGTTCCAAACGCGCCCCACATCGCTCCCTCGATCGCCAGTTCGATATCGGCATCATCCATTATTATGATGGCGTTCTTGCCGCCCATCTCCAGTGAACAGATCGCGTTACGTTCGGCACAGGCCGAGGCCACCAGTCGCCCAGTCTCCGTCGATCCGGTGAACGATATGAGTCGCAAGGCGGGGTGGTTTGTCATCGCGGCGCCCGCAGGCTCGCCGTATCCCGTTACGAGATTCACGACACCTGGAGGAATGCCCGCTTCTTCGCAGGCTCTCACCAGGTTGTAAGTGGAGTGCGGAGTGTCTTCAGCAGGTTTTAAAACGACGGTGTTGCCACAGATAAGAGCAGGAATGAGTTTCCACGAAGGAATGGCCATGGGGAAATTCCACGGCGTGATCAAGCCGCAGAGTCCCACCGGTTGACGTACACACATAGCAAACTTGTCAGGCATCTCCGCTGGTGTGGTAAACCCGTGCAGACGCCGGCCCTCACCCGCCGTGTAGTAAGTGCAATCAATAGCTTCCTGAACATCACCACCTGCTTCTTTCAAAATCTTGCCCATCTCACGAGTCATATCGGCGGTGAACGTTTCCTTATTTCGAATCAGGATCTCACCCAGTCGGAAAAGGATTTCCGCACGACGTGGGGCGGGAGTATGGCGCCAACGATCAAATGCTTCCTGGGCAGCATTGACTGCGGCATTGACATCCTCGCTGGTTGAAAGCGGGAAACGGCCGATTGTGTCACGAGTGTCGGCGGGATTGATGTTTTCAAATACTTCGCCCGATTCACTCGGAACCCATTCACCGCCGATGTAGTTGTTGTAGGTTTTTACGGAAGCGCGAGGCGCACTGCGACCATTTTGTTTCCGAGAGGTTTTTGCGAGAGCCTTTTTTGCTTGAGCCATAAGCCGAGTTCCGAGTTCTGAGTTTCGGGTTCCGAGTTTAGGGTTCTCAACTCGAAACCCGAAACTCGAAACCCGAAACTTGCTATTGGTAAGTGAACTGTACGATTCGCTGCAACATACGATCGACATCACGTTGGTAACGAGAAACATTCAATACGATTGGATCGCCGGGTTTCAGTCCGTTTAAGACGCGCTGGAAATCAGCAAGGGTGGTAACAGGAACGCGATTGATGCGCGTTATTACGTCGCCTTCGCTTAACGCCGACTCGCCCCCCGGCAGTCGCACATCCGCCGCGAGGCCGTTAGGGTCGACATTTTTGACGTAGAGACCGCGCACACCGGTCAGGTGCTTTTCCGCGACCAGCTGTTGCGTGATCTCCGCGAGGGTGATTCCGAGCTGGGGTCCATTTCCTTTGGAGTCGGATTCTTTCTTCTTTCTGCTTGGCTCTTCGCCAGTTGATATCAGCTGCGGGGGAGGCCTCTCACCGAGCACAACATTCGCTGTGTGTTTCTCCAGTTTGCCATCGACGTCGCGCATATACGTCAGCGCCACCGACTGGCCCACCGGACTGCTCGCAACTTTTTGAATCAAATCCTGAGCGTTAGCTACCGGCTGTCCGTTAAACTCGACAATGATGTCGTTTGACTGGAGACCGGCCTTGGCAGCGGGTGTTAACTGCCCATCCTTAGTCTGAGTAACGTCCATCACAATCGCGCCTTTGGCCTCGGTTAGACCATAGACTCTGGCAAACTCATCTTTTACTGAGTCGAGGGTTATGCCCAGAAAGCCGCGACGCACCCTGCCCTGGGCCACAATTTGCCGGTAGACGAAGTTGGCTTCATTAGCCGGAAGCGCAAACCCAATACCGTTATAGTCGCCGGTGGAGGTGGCAATCTGCGAATTCACACCGATCACTTCACCTCGCATATTCACCAACGGTCCACCGCTATTTCCGCGATTGATCGCCGCATCGGTTTGCAGGAAACGCTGGAAACTTGTGAAGTAGCGAGTCTCTCTTTCTTTTTTGGAGATGATGCCGGCCGTGACGGTCTGGTCCAGTCCGAAGGGTGAACCCATTGCCAGCACCCAATCACCGACCTCTGCCGAATTCGAATCGCCGAGGGTGACGGTAGGCAAGTCCTGCGACGTCTCAATCTTGATTACCGCAACATCCGTCTCTTCATCGATGCCGACAATCTTGCCGCGATACTTCTCCCCGGATTGCAGTCCGACAGTAATTCTAGTGGCTCCTTCAATAACATGTTCATTGGTGAGAACGTAACCTTTCGGGCTGACGATGAATCCGCTTCCCACGCCGCGAGATGGTCGGCGCGCATGTCGCCGAAACATGTCGAGTAACGGGTTGTTCGAGGCCTGATCATCTTTGTCAGCATCCTCCTTGTCACCCGTCTCGGGAGCGGCGGTCATGGTTTCGATATTTACCACTGCCGGCTCGACGCGTCTGGCAATCTCGGCAAACGAAGCGGATAAGGCTTCCGGCGCGCGCGCAATCTGCGCTTCGTTTTGCGCTACCGTTGGCTGGCCGGAAAGCATGGCTCCGATACCAATCCCGGCGACAAGGCACGCGATTGCGAGCGCGGCAATCCAGACCCGCAGCTTTCGCAGAATGGCCCACTCTTGAACTGTTGTTTGGTCTTTAAGCTCGAGCATAACCCACCGCCTTTTGGGAGAAACCGAAGTCGAGTGCCCGATAGTGGCACCAGGCGACTGGGCACGGTCGGGCACATATTGGAGAGCTCAGAGTATAGCTAAAGGCGAAGCCAGGGGCAAAAGAGACGCGGAGACTCGGGGACGCGGGGACAGGGAGAAGCGGGGACGGGGCGATGGGGAGATGGGGAGAAGCGGAATAAACCCTCAAAATCTCCGTTCGCCCTTCTCCGGGTCTCTCCGTCTCCGCGTCCCCGTGGCTCTTTACACCTCACGGCCGGAGAAACACTTTCAATATCCCCTTTTTAGCGGCGCGCTCCATAGCCAACAGTCCATCTCGCAGCAGGTATTCTTCGCTTATCAGGCTATCCACATCAATGGCGCCCTTCTTCAGCAGGTCGAGCGCGGGCGCTAACCGCCCGCAGCGCGATCCAATAATGCTGATTTCATCCACTACAATCGTCGCCGCATTTATCTCCGTTGTGCCATGAAAGGTAGACTTGAGAATAAGCACGCCGCGCGGTCGTAAAAGACTGACGGCTGTGCTAAAGGCCGACGCCGAGCCCGAGGCTTCGACGACCACATCATACTCACGTTTTCTCCTGGTTGCGTTTTTGGCAGTAGCTGTCTCAATTCCGCGTCGTTCGGCAATGCGTAGTTTTTCCGGATGCTTACCGATTAGCAGAACCGTCGCGCCAGTTAAAGCCATAGCCTGCGCGCAGAGCAAACCCAGCTTGCCATCGCCGATCACGGCCACATTCATCTCTTTAGTGACTGGCGTGCGGTCCACAATTCCACAGGCTGCGGCAAGGGGCTCGGCGAATACGGCATGTTCATCAGCGATTCTCTCCGGCACGGGCAAGAGGTTCATGAGAGGAAGCCGCAGAAACTCCGCGTGGGCCCCATCACGTCCTATGATTCCGAGCACGGTCCGTTTGAGGCAGTGGCGCGGATCGCCCGCACGACAGAGTTCACATTCACCGCAGCCGACATTAATTTCACCAACCACTCTTTGACCGACCAGCTTGCCTTCAGGAGCATCTTCGACGATACCCACAAATTCGTGACCGATAGTGCCCTTAAAGCCGGCATATCCATGCAAGATCTCAATATCGGTGTTGCAGATTCCGGAAAGCAGCACGCGCACAAGTGCTTCCTGCCCACGCTCTGGCAACCCAATGTCGCGAACGGCGATTTTGTTTTTCTCGACTCGCAGGGCTTTCATTTGCTTGGTCCGTTGTCAGCTGTTAGTGGTCAGTGGACCTTGGATTTTGCTGAGTGTCTCTGTCGCAAAGGAATAAAGGCCCCTAGAGAGCATCCACGGACAACGGACGACCGACAGCGGACAAATCTAGAAGCTTTTCGTGCGTGTGTAGGCGTTTTGGGGAGTCAGTTCGATCGTCTGTATTGGCCCGGCAATGCTTACTGCCAGCCGCCATTCAAGATCTTCTTCACCGGCAAGCGCGGCGTGCACCCACCAGTTGCCGGGACTGACTGACACTAGCGCCCGTCCGCTTTGGTCTAGGCGGGAAGTGACCGGCTGCCGGCCATTCATGCGCTCAGTTAGAAAATCATCGAAACGCTTGCCGGCGCGCCGCTCAGTGAAGTATTCATGGTGCACCGCAACTATATCCACCGGATAGAATTCAACTGGCACGTCCAGCGCTACGCCGGCCATTTGGGGGGCCGGCCGCATGATTAGCTGAACCAGGGCGTCGCTCGCTCGTTCTTCGGTCGAGTTTGTTACATGAGTGGGCAGCCTCCGATAGATCAGCCAACCGGCGGAAAAAAGCCCGAGCACCAGAGCTGCTTGCAGCACCAGCGTCACCAGCCGGAAGATTATGCCCGGAGTCGTCATTGTTTAAAGTTACCAGGACGCGTTTGGTCTAATTCTAACACCGCGGACGCAACGTGATTGTGAACGCTCGTCACCTATTTCTTCAAGCCGCGAACGTAAGGAACAGAGAACTAATTTCCGCCTCGGATAGTTTTTTCCCATAACTTGGCATTTCCCATTATCCTGGGAGAGCAAAGATCCCCCCGAGGTGTCCCGCGCACGAGCAGTTCAAGCGACTTCAATTCATGATACCGGAAGCGAGACTCATTTGTGTAATAGGGTCATCTTATTGAGCAGCGAGGTCAGTTATGACAAGTCTGTCATCACCGTGCTTCAGTTTGATGTCTCCTCTGTTAAGGATCTAGAGCCCGCGAAGCGTGGCGAAAGCATAAAGTCTCGCACCCCAGCCGAGAGGCTCGGCTGGGGACCCCGCCCTGGAACGTGAGCCCAGGAAAATCGCATCTGAGTTCTAGCCCGCGAGCGTGCGCGACAGCGGTAACAATAAATACATTGTTGATGAAATTAACGCACGAACAGGAAGCGCGATCTGCTGTCGCCCGCTATCGCGGGCTGGTGAAAATTCTTCGTCCGGACATATCCCCGAAGTTGGATACAGTATCTGGACTCGAAACAGACTCACTGCTCCCAAGCTTCGACGGGTTGAAAGCTTTCGGAATGCGAAGTAAGCTCACGAGGTATTCTTCAGACTGATCAGGACGGAATAATTGGGCGAAATAATTCTGGACAAGTTTCGCGACGAGTGCGGTGTCTTCGGAATTTACGGCCACGCTGACGCCGCGCGGCTCACGTATTTAGGACTCTATGCTCTCCAACATCGCGGTCAGGAGTCTTGTGGCATTGTCAGTTCGAACGGTTCTGAATTGCGACTCGAACGGGCCATGGGCCATGTTGCCGAGGCGTTCGATCAGTCGAGCCTTGATCGCCTGCCCGGTGCCAGCGCGATCGGCCATGTTCGTTACTCCACTGCCGGCGAGGTGTCGATCCGGGAGGCGCAGCCATTCCTGGTTACCTGTCAACACGGACAGATCGCGGTATGTCACAACGGAAACCTTCCTTTCGCCCGCGAAGAACGACGCAAACTGGAAAAAGATGGTGCGATATTCTCGGCTACGTCCGACACGGAGGTGATCCTCCATGGCGTGGCGCGTTCTCGGGCGGCCAGTGTTCGCGAGGCGATTCCCGAAGTGATGTGCAAAACGGAAGGCGCATTCTCAATGCTCTTTCTAACGCCTTCCGAGTTAATTGCCATCCGCGATGCGCGCGGGTTTCGTCCGCTGGCGCTGGGACGTTTGGGAGATGCCTGGGTGCTGGCTTCGGAAACCTGCGCTTTTGACCTGATTGATGCGCAGTATGTTCGTGATGTCGAGCCAGGCGAGATGATCGTCATCAATGAAGACGGGCTGCGATCCTCCCATCCGCTGGCGCCGCAGAAGCATTCCATGTGTCTCTTCGAGCACGTCTATTTCGCGCGGCCTGACTCGCTGATTTATGGCCAATCCGTCAATGAATCGCGACATCGTATGGGCAGGCGTCTCGCTATCGAGCAGCCGGCGGGCGCCGACATCGTTGTGCCGGTGCCGGATTCGGGGACAGCAGCGGCGATCGGTTACGCTGCGCAGAGCGAAATAAGTTTTAGGTTTGGCCTGGTGCGTAATCACTACGTGGGCCGAACGTTCATCGAACCGCGGCAATCGATCCGATCCTTTGGCGTGCGCATCAAGCTGAATCCGGTGCGCGGTCTGATTGAAGGGAAACGCGTTGTTTTGATTGACGATTCCATAGTGCGGGGAACGACTTCAAAAAAGATTGTCAGGATGGTGAGGGAGGCGGGCGCCAAAGAGATTCATCTGCGCATTAGTTGCCCGCCGACCGTAAGCCCGTGTTATTACGGTATCGACACGCCGAACAAAGGTGACCTGATCGCCGCACAAATGTCGGTCGAGGAGATCAGAAGGTTTATCGAGGCAGACTCGCTGGGTTATCTCTCGCTGGAGGGCATGATTGAAGCCACGGGCATCAGTGCTGATTCAGCTTGCGTAGCCTGCTGGAATGAAAAATATCCCACACGAATCACCCCAAATGCTGAAACGATGTGGGAACGTGAGAGCATGAGTCGGTGACGTCCGGAGACGGCTAATACAGAACAGAGAGCGGTAGCGATCTGGTAGGCCTGGGACTTGCCAACTCTATGGAGTGCGCCGGCAGAGCGAAGCGGCGACGGCGCTTTTGGATTCGCTTCTCGCTCGATACCAAAGCGGTGTCGCGCTGCGCTTGTCACCGCACTCCAAAGAGTTGAGCAGCATCCGATCATTACCGCTCCCTCTTCTGGTTGGACTGGGTGACGGACAGGGAGGAGGGACCAAGTGGGGCGAGCAACGAAAGGCTGTGGCTGCGCAGTAGCTGTGGTAGCGCTCGTTGTTGGCGTGGCGGTTTATTTTGGTAAGGACTTCGCGGTTAACTGGTGGAAGACGAAGCCGCCGCCCCCCTCAGGTGCAGAGTTGCAGGTTCATGTTCTTGACGTAGGTCCCGTCAACGGCGACTCTATCTTGATAATCTCGCCTGCCGGTAAAACAGTGCTGGTTGACGCGGGCGATGGCGGCAAAGGCAAAGTTGTACTTGACGCACTCAAGCGCCACAACGTGCAGCAACTCGACTACTTTATCGCCTCTCATCCTCATCCGGATCACATGGGCGCGGCTGATGAAGTAATGAAAGTAACCAGGGTTCTGAATGTGATCGACAATGGTCTGGCGCCGCCGGGTTGGCAACCCACCGCCGCGCCAACGCCACTGGCGAAGGTCTTAAGCGACAAGAAACCGGTAGCCAGAAAACCGGACAAAAAACCTTCGATCGCCAGGTTTTACGAGGAATACAAGGAGGCGCTAAGCCAGGGCGGCGTCCATTACGAAAAAGCAGAACCGGGAAAGAAGTTCGACCTGGGCGGCGGCGCGTTTCTCACCATACTCGCTCCCACTCAACCGTTCTTCACCAAAGAACAAATGAAAGCCGGCGGCAATGAACCGAACGCGAATTCGGTTGTGGCGCGACTGGACTATGGAGATTTCTCAATGTTGTTTCCGGGCGACGCGGAACAACAAACTGAGCATCGAATGCTCACAAAAGATCTGAATCTTCAGACGGACATTCTCAAGGTTTCCCACCACGGCTCCAAGTATGCGACTGCGGCGGACTTTCTCGAGCGCGTGAAGCCTGCCGTGGCTATAGTCTCGTGTGGGGAGTGGAATCGCTACGGGCATCCGGCACAAGTTGTTTTGGACCGTCTGAAAGCCGCCGGTGTGAAACTTTACAGAACAGACTTACAGGGCGAGATCACGATCACCACTAGAGGCAAAGAAAACGACTACAGGATCGCGACTGCCAAAGATGCCAAGAGCGACCTATGGGAAGGGCGGCTGGCGCAGAAGGACGATTCGACTAGAGTCGGGTTCATTGCTTATGGAGACTTTGGACCACCACCAAAGACGAAGAACGTAAATCGTAAATAGGAAGAGCGTGAATCGTAAATGGTAAATGGTAAGTAGAAGCAACTTAAATACTCGACCTAAAAGACGCTGGTTCGCGGAGCCCGAATGGGTCATTTACGATTTACGATTTACGATTCACGATTCACGATTCACGATTCACGATTTTACGAGTAACAGATGAGCAAGCCAATAACCTACAGCGATGCGGGTGTTGATATCGACGCCGCCAACCGCGCCACCGCGAAGATCAAAGAACTTGCCCGGCAAACTTTCAATGAGAGAACGCTTTCCGAAATTGGCAGCTTTGGCGGAATGTTTGACGGCGCTTTCCCGCGGATGGACCACCCTGTCCTGGTTGCTTCCGCGGACGGCGTGGGAACCAAGCTGAAAATTGCTTTTCTCACCGGGGTGCACAATACGATTGGACGCGATCTAGTCAATCATTGTGTGAACGATATTCTCGTCCAGGGCGCGCGCCCACTTTTCTTTTTGGATTACGTGGCTACCGGCAAGCTCTCGCCTGAGGTTGTAGCGGGCGTGGTGGAAGGCATTGCCCAAGGCTGCCGCGAAAATGGTTGTGTCCTTCTGGGAGGAGAAACCGCGGAGATGCCCGGCTTCTATGCGGACGGAGAATACGACGTGGCCGGGTTCATTGTCGGCGTCGCCGATCGTGAGAAAGTGATCGATGGAAAGAGCATCGCCGCAGGCGACCTTGTCCTTGCGCTCCCCTCTGTTGGTTTGCACACCAACGGTTATTCACTGGCCCGTAAACTTTTCTTCGAAGTGGGCGGCTATACCGTGAACACGGAAGTTCACGAATTGGGTACCACGGTAGGGAAAGCGCTGCTACAACCGCACCTCAGTTACCTTCGAGCATTGGATGGACTGCTTGATGAGAGAGTAGTCAAAGGTCTTGCTCATATAACCGGTGGCGGACTCACCGACAACATCCCGCGCATTTTGCCTGAGGGCACGGCTGTGGAGATCCGCAGAGGCAGTTGGCCCGTCCTTCCTATCTTCGGTCTTTTGCAAAAAATCGGAAATGTCCCTGAAGCCGAAATGTATCGAAGCTTTAATATGGGAGTGGGAATGGTTATGATCTGTGCCCAGCGCGATTCGGAATTCATTCAGTCCCACCTCGATAGCCTCCGCGGGCACTGTTATAGGATCGGTACAATTGTCTCGGGGCGGCAAGAAGTGTCGCTTGTCTGAAGCCAAGCCTCAGTGTGTGGGTGCAAGTGTGTCTCAGTTCTCGACCAGCGGAAGCGATCCACTAAACCACAGGAACCATCACGAAATACTCGACGCCTAGTTCCCGACAACCGTATACTGCCAGCTTCGTTAGTCAAAGTGATTCTGAAAGTTTGGCAGGAGAAGAGTGATGAGCCCTTCGAAGATTCGTCGCCTCGGCATCCTGATCTCCGGGCGCGGTTCAAACATGATCGCGCTCGCAGATGCGGTTGAACAGGGACGCATCCCCGGCACTCAGATGGCTCTCGTTATCTGTGACCAACCCGGCGCGGCAGGGTTGGCACGCGCCGCCGAGCGCGGTTTTAGAACGCTGGTAATCGAACGAGGCGATCGCACTC
>JBPCMM010000076.1:0-11380 GCA_051002255.1 Pyrinomonadaceae bacterium | reverse complement strand
GTGCGATTCGCCGTGAGGCGTTGGACCAATTGGGAATGCGCGAGCAGACTTATGGCTGGAACCTGGAGATGCAGATGCGCGCGGCGCGTTCTAGCCTTCGCATACTTGAAGTTCCCGTAAATCACCGCCGCCGGACGGGAGGCGAATCGAAAGTCTCGGGCACATTGCGGGGAACTTTTCTCGCCGGGGGGCGAATTCTGATGACGCTCGCGCGCGTTGCACTGGAACGCAGCGCTCAACGCCCTTCAGCATCCACATGAGTGATGGCGGCAAGATTGTTTCTGTTCGGCGACAGGGTTAGTGCAAATCACTGGTCGCAAGTATGCTTACGGATACTCTACCTGCTGGGCCCATCAGAATCTCGCCGCTACCCTTCTGCAAGACAAGGATGTGTCCATCGGCGAGGCGCTGAAGGGAATCCCTAACCTCATCCAATGATTTCGAGAGAGCAGATGATGTTTCCGCTATGGTCGGGGGCAGTCCTTCTCGCATCACATAATCATAGACGTGGGAGCGAACTACTTTATCGAAAGCAATCTTTTCCTGTTCAGCATCCATCTATACCTCCGAATTACCTGACGCATAACGCCGGCCTTCAGCTGCGGCGCGCGATCAGCATCCAAGCTGAAGGGAAGAGACTATTTGAGGAACATGCTGTCGCGCCGGCAGCTGCAAGGCTGCGTTATACCGCGGTGGCCGGGCGAACCACCCTGCGGATTTCGTCCGCCGGATAGTGACAGAGTGCGTAGCCTCTGATGAAGTTCGGAGACAGAGGATCGTCATGTTTCAACTTGCGGAGATGCGGCAGAGACAGCGGCTCAATCTCCTGTAGACCACGCACGATATACCAAGTCTTACTCTTCATGAAGTTGTCGATTTCCCAGGCCTGAAATTGAGCTTGCCAAGTTGGAAATCGATCCGTTCGCCAATCTTTCTGAATTGTAATGCGCTGGAGCCACAGCTTGTCCTCAAGCCAGGCAAGTCGTCTCGCCTCGGTTTCGAATTCATCTTTGAAGTAGATTTCCGCCAGCTCAGCGACAAAACGACACGTAAGAACATGATCGGAATCGTCCTGTTGCCGGAACAAAATTGGAAGCGGCGCATGGCGATCAACCAGTTGGGCCGCCTTCGCCCACTTCCTAGCGCTGCGGAAACAAACGAGCTCGGTAGACCCACAAGCCAATGCAGCATCAAGCCATACTTTATGTTGCGTTGTGTAGACGCATGGTTTCATCATTTACCTCCAGCGGTATAACGCTCGGCATCAGCGGCGCGCAGGGGCCATTATTGATAAAAGGCATGCTGGATGCGCGTCCGCTGCATGCCGTGGTTAGGCCGCAAGCGAGGCTACGGACATCATTCCTTGATTCTGTTCGGCGGCGACATCTTGACGACTTCATCCACGGTGAAGTAGCACTTGTAGATCTTTACTGGGCCGATCAACTCTACCGCAGAAACCTGCTGCTTTTCCTCGAAGCTTTCCGTAGCGGAAAGCACCAAGGTCATTTTCCGAAAGTCATCACGAGCGCTCAGACCGTTAACCCAAGTCCATTGTCCCTCAATCATGAAGCGGCTTGGCAATTGAAACTTCCAACGACCGGTAATTACCCGTCCGCTTAAGCCGAGCGGCGCAGATTGAAAAGCGCCATCTTTCTTGAACAGATAAAAAGAAGCCCCATCTGTGAAAACGAATTGACCATCTTCTTGGATAATCTCTATCGGCTCCCGTAAGCCAGCGACAGACATGGAAGACATCGCGAAAACAAAGAGGAACGCCAATGCTAAAGTTTTCATTGCTTTTATCCCGGGTTATTGACTCGTCAGGATTGCGGCCTAACGCTAGCCTTCAGCTGCGGCGCGCGATCAGCTTCCAACCTGATTGAAAAAAAATTTCTTGAGAAGCATGCTATCGCGCCGTCAGCTGCAAGGCTTTGTTGGATGGCGGCCTCGCGCATCTGCACTCTGTCGGCGCAATCAGCAACCATTTTGACCCTTGCGACTACGTCTGGCCAGGTATCACGGAGTCAAAGTAATTCCATTCTGGATCCGTATTTCTGAGTATCGTCAGGGGATAACGCTCCTGCTCTTGAGGCATGTTTGTGAGGCGACCCAAAAATATCGCTTCATCGGCAGTATGGAAAACAAACTCCTTCTCATTGTTGCACGTCAGAACTACCGATAGGATCGACTGACCATCGCGCTCTACTGCTTCAACTAAGCGGTCTTCAAAAGCCCTCAATCTCTCGAATTCTAATTCGTTGTGCCAGCCGTTCTCATCGACCTCAAGCATCTGCCAAAACAGATTCAACCGATCTGGATAGGAGCCTCGAGGAAAATTGTCCGGGAATTCGCGGAACCGAATCAGCAACGGATGACCTTCATGCTCTCCCTCCGCTAAGGCCGATGTTATAGAATCAAAATCCATATTCCTCTTGAGGCGCTCGCGAGCCATCCAACGCTTGCCTTCAGCTGCGGCGCGCGATCAGCATCCAGCCTGATTGAAAAAGATTACTTGAGAAACACGCTATCGCGCCGTCAGCTGCAAGGCTTTGTTCGGCGGCGGACAGAATCCTCTTTCCTTATTTCTCTGTTTTCTCTCGGCGCGTGAGCCCTGTAGGTATGGAAGAGTCAAAGGAACGGCGGTCGTATCCGGCTGCGTATCCAACCTCGAAGCCTTGCTGGTAGCCCTCGCGATAGTCTTCAGCCGTTCCCCAGGCTTTGTTGTAAGAGCGATCTCCGCGCTGGTACTCATCCTTACTTTGATAATCACGCGCGGCACGATCGGAAACATCTTTGTAGCCGGCGTTGTAGCCATCTGAATAACCCGTGCGATAGCCTCGTTCCAAAGCCGGGTCTTTATCACTTGAGAAGATAACAGCAGGCGACTGGCCCTTCCCGCCTCTCAATTTCTTTAGTGTCTTTACGAGTTCGCGAGCACTCTTGACAGGTGCGTCTTTCCCAGTTGAATTGGCATGCCAGAGAATCCTCCTGCGACCTTGCGGCGTCCAAATAAAAGCCGTCAATTGGCTTCGATAATAGATATGAGTACTTCCACCAAAGAGCCCGTGGAAGGATTGGAAACTTCCCTCGAATGTTAAGACAAAAGCGGCCGATTCCATGGTTTTGGAGATTGTTAGGCCATCATACTTAATTAGCTCCCTTACAATAGAATCGCGCACCTTAAGGTCAGAAGTTGTAACATATACTGAGTGAAGATTAATTAGCTCGGAAGGCTCACCATATTCTGCATTGGCTAATGACGAGTCTTGAACGGCAATAAAGGTATTTGTGGAGCGGTATGCATCAGCACTAATCATTGTTAATACGACGACAGTTCCGACTGCGAACGGCATAAAGACTAGGTTCCACCGTTTCATCGAGTTATCCTCCGATATCTCAGCGAGCCACCGAACGTCAGCGTTGACCGAGCGCCGCGATTTAGCAACAACGTCGAAGCAATCGAACAACTTGAAGAACGCGCGCGGTCCAAAGGAGTTGTTGGGCGGAGCGTCATCTTAATGCTTAGACAACTGTTGCAGGTCGTCCCGCATGGCTATGGTTGCCGCTTCCATGGCGTTAGACCAAGAAGTAGATCGCAGCGTTGACATAGAATCGTAATTAAGGCTTACGCGCAAGCGTTGTGCATTTACACTGACCCCGTCCTTTGCATTCAAAGTTTCCTTCACGTTGTCTGAGGCGACAATGAGAGCTGCTAGATACGAATGAAGATACTGAAGATATTTTTCTTCATTCCTTGGATCATGGCCGAACGTTCCCGCCTTGATCATGAAGTCCCTATAAGCATCAGCCTTCCTCCCGAATGACAGTTCCAAGCGCTTCGTCTTCAGATTTACCAGCGCGCTGATAAGCTGACTTCCCAACGCCCCCAACAAGACTAAAAAGCCGACGGTTAGCGATACCCAAATTGGCGACGATGTTTGCATGAGTATGTCACTCCGTTAGTGGAGCGAGACGCCGAACGATCGAATTCAGCCGCCGGGAAGCATCTACGCGACCACCCAAGTTGACGATGAGAAATACGCTGAATCCGGTCGGCTGCAATGAGTTGTTCGGGGGCCCTTGCGCCGTAACCACACAACGCAGATTATGCTTTTATGCTTGCCTTACATTCAACGTCGCTTCTGTTTTTGCAGCGCGGCTATCGAAGTATGAAGATGATCGGGAATCAGTGCCCTCGACCCTTACTCATGCTGTTCTCTTCCCGTTGTTGGTATTTCCGATGGAAATTTTCAGCATATAGACCGCGAGCAGGGTTAACCAAGCCCAGCCGATGGTGAGAGTGATGCGCTGGAATAGCCCAGTATGATTCACCAAACCCTCGATTTGGGCAAAGCCCGCGCTCGTAACGACGAACATGACCACGAATGCGATGCCGGTGACCACCGAGTAGATCGCCCATTTATACTCGCTCCATCTGGCGAAAAGCCGCGCAAACACAAAGCAGGCAGCGGGCAGCCCCAAGAAGACAAGAGCGGAGAACAACACATGGAGGGTGCCTTGCACGGTGGGGCTCAGGGGTATGTCGGGGGTTCCGGGAGGGTACCCATTCATAGGATCGGTGACGAAGAGACCCGCGCCAAGTAAGCCGATCCCGACAACCCCAATCAGCAGCGACCCCCAGGTTGCGCCTCCACGGGCTTGGAGCACACGCCGTAAACCGAACGCGAAGGCCAGCATCAAGAGCCCCGTGACAAGGAAGGTGCTGGCTTGCGTCCATCCGCCGTCGCCTATAGCGAGCGAACTGATGGGATGGCGCAGCGGATTGTACTTGGCGCGAGTGGCACCCTCCACCAACCACGCGACCGTGAACAATGGACCAGCGATTGCGCCGCACACAAGGAGGGCCTTCGCCATCACGGCGTTCGTGTGCGAGACACCTTTTGTCTGCATGCTTGTCGCTCCTTACTTAATCGCTGCATTCGGCCGCTTCGTGTTCCCCTAACTTGCCGCCGAACGCTGGCCTTCAGCTGCGGCGCGCGATCAGCATTCAATCTGAGCGGAGAGAGACCTACTTGAGAACCATGCTCTCGCGCCGTCAGCCGCAAGGCCTTGTTCGGCCCGTCAATTAAGGACCCGAAGATCTTCCGAGAGCCGCGCTGATATGTTCATTAAGCGGCGGCCAAATTGGATAGTTCGCCGGTTGGTGAGCTGTGACCAATTTAATTATCTCCTCGCGTAGCAACTCAACTTCAGTGCGACCATTGCCCGGAAGCATCGGCAGTTCCCATTCGAGGTGGGTAGCAAGCCCGCGCCAAACCGCGTAGAGATAATCCCGCTCCATACCAATGGCAATAACATCGGGTCCAAACGGTTTTTCACAAGCTTCGCGCATTATTTGATGGTATTCAGATTCGGTAACAGTTTTCTTGCTCATGAACAGTGACCTCGATCGATAATCAACACGAAGGGCCGAACGCAGCCGAACAAGCGCTTGCAGCGGACCGGAATCAGCGTAGCTCTCATCGATAGCTTGTCTCTAGCGCAGTTGTCTCCCGGCCGCTGCGCCATTGATGGAACTACTCAACGAGTTTTACTTGCTTATAAGCCGCCTTAAATCCCCCTTCTGCGTTCCTGTAAAGCTGTTTAGCAATGTCAAGAACCATGAAATGCTTTTCTCTTTGAAGTTCATTGTTTGCGTCGAAGTTTGGAAGGAACTTTGATGCAAAATGCTGACACAGATAGAAGAACGCCCCCATTTCATTTAACTCTTTGTCATTGCGGGTTTCGAGTGCACCGCCATACTCACCAAAGCTCATTCAAAAAAGACTCTGCTCGATAACTAGCCTCATCAGGAGATAGCCCAAGATCGTGAAAAGCAAATGTGCTTGCCATGCCAAACTGATGCCCAAACTTTTGCGCATCTACCTCCAACTTCCCTTGCATGATCTTCTCTAAAAACAGGTAATGCAGCACTACCAACAGAAAAGTACGAAGATTATTATCTATCCACTGTCTTTCAGTTGAGGACAGGATGTTTTCTGGGTCAACTCTAGAGATGTCAAAAGCGCCTCTAAAAGAAGCTACAATTAATTGCCTGATAAAATCACCGATCTGCCATTTTTCTTTAAAGAACATCCATCAGCCTACCCTTTCTTAAACTTATCACTCTTACGTCGAGTCAAAACGTTTTGAGACACATTCTGCGTAGGAGCCGAACGCTTATTTGGACCGTCACTGGCGGTGTTTTCGGTCACCAGTGTGTTAGACCGCCATGCGCGGTTTTCTCCAGCTAAGCGACGATTCTTACCGCCATCGTCGGCCTAACTACGCCGACAGCGGTCTTTTGCCGCGCTTCTATTGTTGCTAAACACGCTTTCAAGCAACCTGCTAGACCGCATCGTAGAGCGAGAGGCGCGCCCTCCTTTGTTTGGTCCGGCAAACAACAGAGGAGCACGCTTGTGCAGTCAATGCCTTAAGCGATATCCGTTTGATTACCCTCGTCGAGGACGAAAGTAATCATCAGATTAACCTGATATTCGACGATGGTGCCGTTGTCGATCCTGATCTGCTGTTCTTTGACCCAGGCGCTGCGAACATTGCGTATGGTCTTGGTAGCGCGCGTGACCCCACTCTGAATCGCGTCTTCAAAACTCTTCTTGGATGTAGAGCTAATCTCAGTAATCCGTGCAATAGACATAATCATCCTCCCTAAGGTTGCTAACTTCGATTTGTGGTATGGAACGTTCTTAGGTTAACCCTGAAGACCGTGAACTGTAAACTCGGAAGAAGTGATGAGGGCTGAGTACCAGTGATGAACGATGGTGATAGGTGATTGGTGATGAGCAATAATGAGCAATGAGTAATGAGTTAGTGCACGTGGCTACCAATAGCCGTTGAAGGTCCCCGGCCTTATTCATAGCTAAGGGCGTCTACTGCGTCTTGCCGGGCGGCGCGAAGGGCCGGGTAGAGAGCGCCGAGGCTGCCGCCGAGCAGTCCCACCAAAAGAGAGATAAGAACCCAGCGTGGCTCGATTTCAACCGTCAAACTCGTCACGCGCATCACCGCAAAGCGAGCCGCGAAGGTTAAAAGCACTCCCACAGTCACACCCAGCAGGCTAATCAGAATTGCTTCCTTTTCGATCACCCAGGCGATCGATGTCTTCGACATACCCAACGCCTTGAGAATGCCAATCTGGCGAGTTCTCTCCGTCACCGTCGTATACATTGCGAGCAGAATTACCAGCATGCTGATCGACGCAGCAACACCAACGACCACATTGATGAAAACGTTTAGCGCGGGCACGCCCGACGCGTAGATCTCAGGCAAGTCGCGCGTGAAAATGATCTGATCGTCGGGGAAGCGTTCTCGAATTCGCGCGGCCACATCCTCCTGTTTTGTCGGGTCGGTCGATGCGACCAGAATTGCCGAGGCGTTCCCCTGAGCGCCTTCCTGATCCTGCATCGTGGACAGCGGAATCTTGATGCGGCCGCCTCCCGGGGGTTCGTAAACACCGACAATTTTGAAAGGCCGTTCGAAGATCTGCACGGATGAGCCAACGGTCGCATTTCTCTGTTCTTGCCACACCGGATCGATGATCGCTTGATCACCTCCGGTCAAAGGCGAGCCCTCTCGGATCTTAAGATCGGTGAGTCCGGCGTAATCCTCAAAATCAATCCCGTCGATGAGACGCGTCCCGAATCCTCGGTCACTGCGATCAAGAGACTGGCCCAGGGGGGTGGTGGCACGCACGCCTTCAATCTTGCTGATTTCAGCCGCGCGCGAAACCGGCAGGCCGAAAACCGAAGAACCCCCGAACCCAAGCGATCCCGAGGCCCGAACCATTATTTCGGCGCCAATATTCGATTCTCGCTTGCCGCGTTCGTGCAGAACACCATGGGCCAATCCGACTGTAAAGACGATTAGCACAACGCCCACGGCGGTCCCCAGGATGCTGACTGCGGTGCGCGCCGGGCGATGAGCAATGTTTGAGAGAACCAGACTGTCCATGAGTTTTCGTAGATAGGGGCTGCGATCCACAAGGCGGGCCCATGCATTGGGGGCCGTTCGCCAGGTTAGAACCAGCAGCCCGATTGTCGTCCAGAAAACGATTCCTGCTTTGCGCACCAGTGCCAGCGCCACGCCGGTAGCGGCAGCAAAGCCGAGGGCCCGCAGAATGACTTCTGTACCACCTTCATAAACTCCAATTGTGCCCGGCACAAAAGCGAACGCGAAGTTGATTACTTTAGTCAGCGACTCTATAACGTATGCCTGCGCTACCCGGACATCATAGCCGAGCATGCTTAACGTCGCGTAAACCTCAACCACACTGAAAACATGCGCCAATAGGTTGCAGGCGATCATGCCAAAGAAGGCCGTCGGATGGTGCTTGTAAAAATCGTAAACCTTCGACTCCAGATTGTGAATGTGATGGCGTCGTTTTATCAGGACCTTTGGACTGAGACGAAGTTGGGCCAGCTGATCGATGGCCCAGGTCAAAAGCATGACCCGCCGCTGGGCAGCTAGTCCCGCAGCAACGATGCCCAACGCGGCGACTGCCGCTATGCCGATCAAAACGTAATAGACCAGAGGGGGAAGCTGATAAGTGAACAGCATCACGCAGGCGCCACTTAAAATGAAAAAGACGACTGAGAGGTTGTAGAGCAGATTATCTACGACCAGCGCCGGAACGCCATAGGTAAGCGGGATGCGTTTCCGCAGCAGCGCAACCTTCGTCGCTTCGCCCAGCAAGGGACCGGTGAAGGTGAGAAAACTGATGGCCTCTCCACCTAGGCGGGCGGCGAAGGCCTGCATGAAGCTAATGCGCCGGTGTTCGGTGGGTACCGCGGCCCGCATGGCTATGGTACGGAAGATGTGACGAAGACCGCTTATCCCGAGGAGGAAAAAGAAACCGAAGCCAATTCGCAGCAAGGCGTCGAAGATAGGCTGAACGCCAACCCGATTTATGACAAAAACCAGTAGTCCAAGGCCGAGGAGGAAAGCGAAAACCTGCAGCCAGATGAAGGAGCTACGCGAACGACCGGGGGCGGTGGGCTCGGACTCGTCGACGGAACCTTCTAGTTCTTTATTTTGCCAATCGTTTTCTTCGGAGGTCATTAAGGTTGCACTCGCAGCAACCCGTAATTATGGGTTGCACTCGTCAGGCACCCGGTCGCTACCGAGACTCTTGTCAAAACTCGATGAGGCTATATAACACTTCAACGTGCACAAATGTGGTCGCACACTACAGAACCGAGAGCGGGTAGCGACAAGTCCTGTATTCAACATCGGTACCTCAACCAAATGTCCGACATACTTCAGCTTGTCGTAATGCCTACCTACACTCAAGCATGATACCTGTTACGTCGTGCATTGAGTGTTGCCAATCTTGGCGACAAGCTGAAGCATGTCGAACACTTTATTGCGGTTTCACGAGATGTTGAATGTCGGATCCGGTCGCTACCGCTCCCGGTTCTGATCATCTCATCAAGGGGTTGCACTCGCTCCAGTCACCGCGATTTTCTGCGTTCCCGGTGCGCGCGGGAGAATCTCCTTAACAACGCGTCCAGGAAACCTTCGAAAACCTTTATTCCACAAAACAGGAAGGGGATAGCTATCATCGCGTAAATTTCCAGTTAATGCCAGCATGGTGGGGACGAAACTCAAGCTGTCATACGGTTCCTCGACCACAGCGGCGCGCGGCAGATGCGTCTTGTCACCACCGGCGAGCATGAATGTTGAATGGGTCGAGATGCGGAAGAATGAGCCATGGTTGCCGCCGGGATTGAAGCCTCTCACGTCGAAGTTCCAATGATTGTTGGCCACCACCAGAAGGTCGGTTTCGATCAAGTCGCGTTGTCGTTTTAGCAGACGACGGGCCAGATGCTCATCCAAGGAGATTCCCGGCTCGTCCAACGCAAGTCTCTCAATCGGATGACGGGCAATCTCCTCGTAGAGTCCGATCAAACCGTTGGAGTAGTCGGTCTTGTGCAGCGCGTGGAGCCATTCAATTTCGGTGTGCCACTCGGAAAGCCAGGCCTCCCGATCCTTTTCAGGAATGGCGAGTTGATCGTCCTCAAAAATGCGTAAGGGTAGACCGGGTTGCCAGCGCACGGGTTCGAATCGAAGTCGGCCTCCAGCGTCCTGTGTCAGATTCTTTATCGGCAGGTAGCGCAAGCTCAGCCCGCCTTGCTGATCTTCACGTGCCAGGATCAGTGCCTGTTTTTCGCTCCCGCCATGCACCCAAACGACGTCAGAGTTGAGCGCTCGCTCCGGGAGCAGTGGCAGAACGAGTTGGGAGGAAATACGGGTGGCAATCATATCAATTGGGCGGTTGGCCACGCCGGGCTGGACGTTATTCTTCACCGAGACATCGTGGAGGAGAGAGAAGTAGTCGACCCGCACAAAGCTCTGCTGCATATCCAGTGAGCCGTCTGGCTTGAGGATCAACCCGCCAGGAGCAATGCCCACGATGTAGTTTTGCAATTGGTGAATGCTATTGCGTTCGCCCATGGCATTCTTAGCAATCAGGTCGGCTATCTTAAGCTTCCCAGGCGCGAAGTCTTCCCGTCTGAGCGATAAAAGGTTAGCCAGGATGCGAGCGTACTCGGTATAGCGCTCCTCCTGGCCCAGCCATCGATCTAACTGCGCGAAAATGCGTTTCACTTCGTCGTCGCGTCCGGCTACCAGATCTTCTTTGGAGAACTTCTTAGGCTGCATGGCCCAAAGCTGGCGTTGTTGCTCTATTCGCCGGCGCAACCCGACCAGTTCTTCCTTCACTTCACCCAGATTGTTTTGCCAGGTCGCACGCCGCAGGTTGAGCGTATTGAAAAATGCGTCCGTCAACGCGTGGCGCAGCGGCGGTGACAGATCCTTGCGCTGGAGTTGGGTCAACAGTAACTGAAGCAGATTGAGGTCACTATCGCGCAAGTGAATCGAAGCTCGTTCGTTGCCGTCGAAATCGAGTAGCGCTGTTGGATAATCGGTGCTCTGGCCTTTCAGGTAAAAAGAGTCTTTTGTCGTCGAAGTGATTATCGGGACCAGGGGATAGATGCTCTTGAGGGAATAATCGAGCAGTAGCCTGCGCTTCGTAACAACGTGATGTCCTCCACCCGCCGGGCTGCCCAGTAACTTCACCAGATTGTAGCCCTGGCTGTAGACGCGCTCGTCAGTATTGATGCCGTGATCAGAAACCGTGATCAAGGCAGTTTCATCGGCCATCGACGACCTTTGAATTGCCGCCCAGCGCTGGCCAACCACGGAATCGATCTGTTTCAAAACGACCGTGTGCGATTCGCGATCATTCTTGTGGTGAGCGACGTGGTCGAAATCCGTCATCACGAGCTCGGCATAGCGGACCTTGGGGTCGTCGAGTTTTTCGATTACGTCCCTCAGCAATTGCTCAGGAACGGAGTCTCGGATA
>JBPCMM010000075.1:0-6523 GCA_051002255.1 Pyrinomonadaceae bacterium | reverse complement strand
GAGTGAATAGAGCGAAGGCATTGTGCTTTGTTGGCGGAGCGAGAGCTTCTGCGCCGAGGGCACTGAAATCTCTGTGCTGCCCCCAGAAACCGAAGCGGCCGGATAAGCGACCGTTCTTTTGCTGCTCGAACATGCCGCGGTAGAGCGTAGTCTTATTAATGAACAAGGTGCCAATTTCATTGGTTACTGAGTCGATTTCGGCGTGCTTGTAATCGTTGTACTGCACCGAAAAGTTCCCGGCCTCTACAAACGACTGCGCCTCTCGGAAGCCCCCATTGAATTGAAAACTATGCCGGCGCGGATTCAGATTGACGATCTCCGGATCTTCCTCGGCAGGGTCAATCGGGATGCCGTAACGCCGTTTGTCGAACTGGTAATTGAAGCTGAAGAACCCCTTCTTAGGGTAATAGCCGATGCCGGCAGACACATTACCCTCACGAGTGAAGGAGTTCCTCACCTCACCGATCGGTGTGCTGTAATCACCGGCTCGTTGACCACCGCCGTTGGCCCAGAAGAGCCATCTTTCCGTCCCAAACTCAACACCGGCGGTACTGCCTGCCTGGCGGCTATTCGTGCCGCCGACCCCAGTGAAGTAGCCATTCAGTCCTTTGTGCGCGCTGTCGTGGCCGGTGATAGCGTTCACGACCCCGCCGATAGCGTTGCTCCCGTACAGCAGCGAGGCCGGACCCTTAACAATTTCAATCCTTTCCACTGTCAGGACATTGATTGGCTCGGCGTGATCGCCCGATTGGAAACCCAGGCCCCCAATCCTGTTGCCATCCTGCAGAACAAGTACTCGGTCACCATCAAAGCCGCGAATAACAGGTCGCGCCGTGCCAGGACCAAAACTTCGTTTCGAAACTCCCAATTCGCCATCCAAAGCTTCTCCAAGGGATACCGAGCTTTTCTTCGCCAAATCAATGGAGCCGATTACGTCCACGGATTGAATAGAACTGGAAAGAACTTGCTCAGTGCCGCTGGCCGTAACCGTGACTTGCTCTGACAACCCGGTAAGCTCCACGCGAAAATCAACGCTCGCAGTTGCACCTGCAGCCACATCGACCGTCTGCACCATGTCGGGAACGCGATCCAAGTGGGCCAGGACGTCGTATCTGCCAGGCGGGAGGTTTTTGAATTCGTAGTTACCTTGTTCATCGGTGCCAACAGTCCGCTTCAACTGCATTATTGTAACGATCACGTTGTGTATCGGCTTGCCACTTTCACCTAGAGTTACGGTCCCCCTCAATGTGGCGTTCGTCTGGCCAAATGCCTGCAAGCTCAACAAGGAAACGAAGGCGACTATAGCCGCGAAGCGTAAGCCCGCCGTGGAAGCCTTTATTTCAAGATTATTAATCATGGCGTTTACCTCTGCAAAATAACCCAACGAATAAGAACTGGACTGCCGTCGCGATGAATGACAGCCACCACCTTATTGCCGGTAGCGTCGTCTTTCGTGAGTTATCTCGCGAAAAGGCAGCGTTAAGTTAGATTAAGAGGTGAACGGAGGAGCGCGACCTTTTTGTGGTGCGTTGGTCTGGGACTTGAAAGCTATTGCCGCAGGTAGGAGAAACTCTAGTCCCGAGCGAGGTCGGGAACTAATCGCACGGACTGTTACCAGTGTGGCTGAAAAGCTCTTTTGTAGTTTGCAGATCAGACATTCACTGCATCCATACTGACCGGCCGCGACGTTTGTAGGGATATCGGGATGTGAGATTGAGAGAGACTGTCCAGAAGCGTCGGTCTTGAGAAGTCTTCCGTGCCTGTGTACGGCCTCTATTGTTGTGCCGTAAACAATTAAAACAAGCAGCAAAGACGATATCACCCGCGCCCATGACGTGCGTCGAGAGAGACTTGTGGAGTGTCGTCTTCTGGTCACTGTTCCGAGCGTTGTGTTAAAGTCCGATGGTGCAATAGTAGGCGTCGATGACTGGAGTGTCAAACACTCTTTCCTTACTGACCGTTGATTTTTTTGAAGCGTTCCCCCCGGATTTCTTATCGATTTTGAGACTGGTTTGATGAGGTTGGCAGAACAAAGGGTTCCCCGGAACAAACAACTGCGAATATTCCTCGCGATCCTCGGATTTCTCATCTTTTCAGCCACTGCAGAGGTTCATGCCCAGTCGCTCAAGGTTCGAGTCATCGTTACCTCATTGTCTCCTGCCAGGGTCTTGGTCGAAGCTGAAGGACCTCTCGCTGAAACCTGGTCATTTCGCAACATATACGCGGGCATACCCCGGCTTGGCGACCGCGTTGAGAGTTTCAAGGTGACGGCACTCGGTGAAACGGGTTCAGTGCGGAACCTCGCCCCGGGTGAGTTTCGTTCGAGCCGAGGGGTTTCAACATTTAATTATGAGATCCTGCTAGACGAGCGCTCGCGCCTGGCTGAGTTGTCTCACGTTTCTTGGATAAATCAGGAGCGAGGCTTCCTGATGTTGGCGGATCTCTTACCACGGCTCGGGAGAGAGAGCCTCGCCCCAATACCTGTCACCATTGAATTCAAGCTCCCTGCAGGCTGGACAGTCGCATCGGCTCTTCTGCCTGACAAGAATCAGCAGTACACCGTTGCGAACATAGATAGCGCGGTCTTTTATATTGGCCGCGAGTTGCGTGAAACGAGTGTGCGTGTCGACTCTATGGATTTGGCTCTGGTTACTTCGGGTGACTGGGCTTTTGCACATAGCGACGCGCTCAAACTTGCGGGCAAGATCGTCAAGGCACATTCGAAACTCACCAAACATCGGTTGCTCGGCAGATCGGTGGTTTTGCTCGCGCCCTTTAACAGAGTGGTTGGACCTGAACGATGGACCGCCGAAACACGCGGTGCGAGCGTTGTGTTGATTCTAGGCCGCAATGCCCGTGGCCGTGCGCTGTTGGCGAGGTTGGGAGTGGTGCTGGCGCATGAACTGTTTCACCTATGGGTCCCAAACTCCCTCGCACTTGAGGGCGACTACGATTGGTTTTTCGAGGGTTTTACCCTTTACCAGGCTTTACTTACTTGTCTCCGCCTCAACCTGATCAAATTTGACGACTACCTGGACACGATGGCTCGCGTTTATGACTCATACCGCTCCCTCCCGGACCATGATAGATTGTCACTGATTGAGGCCTCGGAGCGACGCTGGACGGCCGCCCCGTCTTTTGTATACGACAAGGGTATGCTGGTCGCGTTCATCCATGATCTGAGGTTGCGGCAGCTTACGCAGAATGGAGCTTCAGGGGCTGATATCTACCCACAACTCTTTCGAACGGGCGCAACGGCCCCAGGAAATGCGAACAAGGTTATAATGTCGATCTTGAACCGGCCGGCTGGGATGAATCAGTTTTTTGAACGCTATGTACAGAACCCCGGCGATATCGAGCTCGATGCGACTCTTGCCCCTTATGGTCTTCGTGTCGAAACCAAGGACTTTCGAACACGGATTCTGATTAACAAAGAGCTAACAGTTGAGCAGAGCAGGTTACTTCGCTCCTTAGGTTATTAGGGTAGTCGCGGTTGGACAGCTGCATCTTAGAATCAAAATGTCGACCCGTTTTTCTCAAACTTTACTTATCTTAACGCTCTTCGGTTTGGTGGTGGGTTGTAACACCCTGGCGAAGAGGAGCGATTCGGGTGTGGTGGTTGCGCGACGTGCTCAGATTCGTAGCTCGACGGCTGTGGTCGCGGCGGATCTTTTGGAAGTTAACCGCGGAGACGCGGTTGAGATTCTTGAGGCCCTCGATGTGCAAGACCCAAGTGACAACACGCGGAAGGAGCGGTGGCTTCGCGTCCGGATGAATGATGCAGAGGACACGGAGGGCTGGATTGAGGCTCGCAATGTCATGCCGGAAGAAGTGCTCGAGGCTTCCCGTAGACTGGCTGAGGAAGACAAGGGTGTCGCCGCGCAAGCCACGGGACAACTGCGCGCCAGCTCAAATCTTCGACTGTCTCCTGATCGAAACGGCAATGAAAACATTATGATGAGACTCGACACCGGGTCGAGTTTCGAAATCGTTGGTTGGAAACGGATTCCCAAGCCTAAGTCCTCGGAAGCAATCGAAAGCGACGTGGCGCCAAAGGCGGGTAGCGCGCAACCTGTGGCCAGTCGCAGAGCGAATCGTGGTCAAGAAGAGAATGAGATTGAGGAAGCAAACGAGCTTTGGTACAAAGTTAGGCTGCCCCCTGCGATTTCTCCGGCACCCGCCGGCTGGATTTATGGAAAACAAGTTGAGCTGCGAGTGCCTAGTGATATTATCTTCTATCGCACGGGCAGAGAGTTTGTCGCTTGGCAAAGGCTTGACGGTAGTGCGAGCGAAACCGAAGGATCTTTAGCCGACAAGAATGCGGGGAAGGAAGCGCGGCCAGGAAGCTGGATAATTTTGGAGAAGAGCAGCTCCAACCAGCCTCGCACTCTTGATGAACCCGATTTCGATCGTATCTATGTAGTCGGATATGACAAGCGCAACCAAGAGCATTACACTGCTTACCGTAGTCCCGATGTGAAGGGTTTCTTACCGTTGAAAGTAGAGGGACAGGGTGAAAACAAGACCTTTACTATCCGCGTGCAGGATCAGGGCGGCCAGATCACGGACGCGCAATATACTGTTTATAAAGACGGTAGGGGAATATTGAAAGTGGCGGCTCCTGGTGCAGCTGTCGACGACCGGCGCCGGAAATAGCCTGGTCCCTCAACACGGCGCTCGAAATCCTCTTTCTCCGCGTCTTCGAAGATCTTAAGAGCGTTCTCTATGAATCGTCCCACAATAGTCGCAGTCGGGGGATTCGCATCAGACGTAGGCAAGACGACACTAATGTGTCGGTTATTGAAGAGTCTGCCGGCTTGGGAAGCAATTAAGACAACTCGGGGACACTATAGATCCTGCGGTAAGGATCCCCACGCTTGCTGTGTGAGTCATTTGTTGGGTGATGAGCCGGTGGTCCGTTCGGGGCGCGTCCAGACTTACGCCCCCGGCAAAGATACTGGACGTTACTGGGATGCGGGGGCGAAGAATGTGCATTGGATGATCGCCACCGAGCGTCAAGTAGAGAAGGGAATCAACCAGGCTCTCGATCGCGTGCGATCCGAAGGGGTGATCATAGAAGGTAATAGTTTCACGCAATTCGTCGACGTCGATTATTTGATAATGGTGGCCCACGGTAATGATTTAAAGATCAAAGGCTCGGCCAGACGCGCTCTAAGCAAAGCTTCAGCTCTGTATCTTTGGGGTGGCGCAGAATGCGAAGACCATGCCCGACAGACGTTCTGTGAGTGGGCGAGAAGTTGCGAACTAGGGACCCTAGTGGATGGGCTTCAGATCTACACTCAAGAGAGCTTTCCTCAGCTAATAACCGAGGTGCGCAAAGTTTTTTCCCCTATATCGGTTTAAAATTGAAATACCTGCGCTATCGCTCCCCCAACGCTCCGGTGATCGAAATGCAGCCTTTAGATGAAGCGCTCAAGGACTGTGAGACTTTGCACGGCCACATGTGTGCAGGGCAGCTGTTGGGGGCGCGCATGGCCCTGCTTGGGTGCGCTGCAATCGGATTAAACGATCCGAAGGGGGCTGATAGAAAGAAGCTTGTAGTCTGGGTGGAGATCGACCGATGTATGGCTGACGCCGTCAGTGCTGTGACCGGGGCTCGACTGGGCAAACGAAGTCTCAAGTATGTGGATTATGGAAAGGTCGCCGCGACCTTTCTTAATACCGAGACAAATCAAGCCGTGCGGATAGTAGCGCTTGAGAGTTCGCGCGAGTTGGCAGACAAGCGTAATCCGCACCTTCCCAGCCGCAGCGGCCGACAGTTTCAGACTTATCGTGAGGCCATGGATAGCGAGCTCTTCAGGATGGAGCCCGTGGAAGTTCAGTACAGTGAATTTGATGCGCCTGGGCGCCCGCGTTCGCGAGTTGTCTGCTCCCGGTGCGGGGAGGGCATTAACGATGGGCGAGAAACCCGACTATCTGGTGACGATCGAGTTGTCTGTAGACCCTGCGCAATGGGGGGCTACTACCATCTGAAAGATCTCAGTTAGTTGGGCAACCGAGATTGCCTTTGCGCATTAAGCCCTCCTCTGACTAATGCCTCATGAATAGCCGCGGGGGATTACGAAGCTTTCAGTTGGGGGGTTGACAACCGGTTGAATCCTCTTATAATCCCATTCCTTCGGAGGTCGGAATTGACATACGGGATGATGAGGCACTAACGAGTGCCGCTTCTCTCCTGGGAACTGCCAGGCGAGGGGCGGCGCTTTTGTTCGCTAAATAAACCTTCAGTTCAGGTTAAACGCGCTTGACAGAGTTAACCTCATAGGTTACAGTCTCCGTTTGCTTAGGGCGAGTTTAGGTCGTCTGTAAAGGCAATCCAATACAGTTTGGAATCGATCTTTGAAAACTAGATAGAGCGTGTCCATATCAATGACCTTTGAGAGTCAAACGTCGAGCGATAAAGCTCGCGTTCAAAACTCTAAAGAAGAGTCATTATCGGATACTGAACAACCAGTACGGATAATGTTCCAGAGAACAAATTCTAACGAGAGTTTGATCCTGG
>JBPCMM010000074.1:0-5561 GCA_051002255.1 Pyrinomonadaceae bacterium | reverse complement strand
ATCGGCCAGAGCGTTGTGTGTCCAGAGCGCGCGGCCAAACTCGATGACTGCGAAGCTGGCCGTCAGAAAAATGGACGCGCCGATGGCAAATTCCACGAGGGTGGCTCCGCTCTGACCCGATTTTGTTCTTGTCCAGCGCATCATTTTTCCAATAAACCTCTTAGCAGGGCACAGACTGCGTCAGCAAGTAGCGCATTGTGACGCTCGGTTTGATGTCGATATTCATCGTCAGCGAAGTCTTCATCAGCCTACCGAGATCGAAAATAGGCGTGTGTTTAAAGTTCGTGATCTCGATGGTGACCGTAGCTGGAAAACCGCTAGTTACAGCGCCTGCCTCGTTGCGCCGCGTGATCGTCACGTTATTGACCGTCAGGCCGTTAACTATTGGACTGCCCGTACCCGCTAGGTTCCCGTAGACGACAAGATTTTTCGCATTCAGATCATCGCAACCGCCTGCCCTTGCCGTCGCCAGATAACGGACGGCTACGCGTGAGCCCTTCGCCAGCGTCGTGTAAGCTTCAAAGTAGCGCCCGAACTCGGCCACCGCGGCGAACAACAGGATCAAGACTGGCAACGCAATCGCCAGCTCGACCAGTTGCAAGCCGCGGTCGTCTCGCTTGAAGGAGGTGATCTTTCTAAGAAGCAATAGCCACATAAGCATTGGTCCTTATCGGTAGAGCACGGGTTTGGTAATCGGAGGACCGGGGTTTGTAGTACCAGTCGGATCGTATTCGCCATTCCCAACGACTACGCCGACGCCGATATATTCGGCCTGTAGATCGCCCCCGTTTCCTCCCTGAACTTTGCTTCGCAGGAAGAAGGCTCCGAAGTGATCGATCTGAACATTAGTGCGACCACCACTGAACTCGCTTGCTTTGACAATCGGAATCAACACAACTCGACGACCGGCAACCCCCGGATTCCTCGGCGACTGTTTCGGGCCATTCGCGTCGAGATACTCCGCATAGGTAATGCCCTCTTTAACGTTTAAGTCCGGAGGAAAGTTGACCGGATCGAGCTGGCTGGCGTAATCGTCGAAACGGGTATTAATTCCCTGCCGAACAGGTCCCGCGGATACACCGGGCTTTGTGTCGACATAACCGCCCGGTCCGACAATATTTTTCACCCCGCTGGCCAAACCGATTCGATCATCGCTCGCTCCCGAACCATCGATGGCCAGAATCTGGTAGTTGCCGGGCGAAACGGAACCCTGAGGTCCGCCACGAAATGTATACATCTGACCAGGAACAGCCGACGTACACGTAGCGTCGCAAACTACGGATACCGGCAGATACCCTGCGAAAAGATTCAGCGGAACCGACACCCCAGCGACCGCCTCAGCCCATAGGTTCAAGCTGTTGCCAAGCACCATTGACACAAAAGCAATATTGACGGGCGACTGTGGCGTAGTGACTTTGACAAATTTAATCTGCGGCGCAACCGCCGACGCATTCCCCTGATCCATGTCACTTCCGTTTGCGAAGTCGGAAAGATTTCTGGCGAAGCGCACGTTCGCGGGCACGATCACCACCTTCGTGTTTTCGAATTGATAACTGTTCATTGCCTTGGTGGCGCGGTCTGTCGCTTCCGCGATACCCGATGGTTGGTAGTTCAATCCGGAAGCCCCTGCCAACGCCGCCGCATCAGCGGCGTTCTGCAGTTCATTCTTTGCCAGGTACAGGTGGCTGACATCTACTCCCAGCCCAACAGCTAAAATAAATGACAGCATTCCGAGGGCAGAGGCGGCGAGAACAGAACCTCGCTCACCATGCCTGTTTCGTGTTTTCCCCAATTTCCGCTTATCCATATACCCCCTTCAGCAATTAGTGCTTTTGTTTAGGGTTAATGTCCGCCACGACTCAGCCACGTCAATCGAAGCTAAAGTCACTAGGGACTTACAAGTTCGGATCTGAAATTGGCCGGGATGGCCCTGGCCACTGGAAGTGGCTGGTTTACGCGGCGATTGCTGATAAGCGAGGCTGAGCCGCTCGACTCAGTGCTCTTTTCAGTGCTCGTCGCTTTAGGATCCACGGCTTTCTCAGGTTCCGCAGTCTTCGGGGCGGCCGCCGGCGCACTTTCTATTTGTTGACCGGTAATCGAGAAGCCGGTCTTTCCCTGGATCTCTGCAGCCTTAGGCTCGACACCTAGAGGTGAGCCGTTCTTCAAACCATCGATGCCGCGCATCTGTGGCAGGTCGTCGCGATTCACTGGTTTGACCAGCTGCGCGGTAACAATGAACATCAGCTCAGTCTCGTTCTTCTGGAACGATTTGGATTTGAAGAGCGATCCGAGAATGGGTATGTCGCCAAGCACCGGTATCTTTGAGAGCGATTGTGTTTCGTTATTGTCAAGCAAGCCAGCCAAGGCAAACGACTGTCCATCGCGCAGTTCAACGCTTGTCTTTGCGCGTCGGGTTCGCAGACCTGGAATTAGAAAGCCATCAAATTTCACGCCGTTCGAGAAATCGATAGTCGAAACTTCCGGCTCCAGATCGAGCCTGATGTGATCTTCATCTATGATGGTCGGCTTGAAGTTCAGACGAACGCCATATTCTTTGAACACTATGCTCACTGAGGTTCTCTCGCCGCCTCCCTGGACTATAGGAATCGGGAATTCTCCGCCAGCCAGGAAACTAGCTTGTTGACCATCCATGGCAATGAGATTGGGCTCAGCTAGCGCGCGCAACGCGCCCTGTGTTTGAAGTGCCCGAATATATGCCGCCATACCAATCGCATTGTTGAATAAGAACAGGTTCACCGCCGAACCTATGAAGTTCGTGCTCAGGGCCGGAAGTGTTGAAGTGGTCAAGGAAGCTGGCCCACCACCGCTCGCGAAAGCAGACGTACCGCCATTTGTGGACGCATAGGACGAACCCAATTCCTTAGCCTTGTTACGACTGACTTCCGCTACGCGTACCTGAAGCTGAACCTGCGCCATGTTCCTAACAGGCGAACTCATCATGTTGACTGTCTTGAAACCGGCGGCTTCAACTACGCTTTGAGCCTGCGCCGCCGTCTTCGGGTCGGATACGCTACCGGACATCACCACGGAGCCATTTGCCTGACTCAGACGAATGTCGTCCTTGGGGAACAGCGTGCGCATTTGAGAATCAATCAATGAAAGGTTGGCGCGCACATAAACATCGAATACCAGATACTCGCTGCCCGACTGCTCCCAGGCTATGAAGTTGACCTGGCCGAACGCCTTGCCGTTAACCAGCACCTGGTCGGGCGATACCAGCACCGCCTCCGCGATGTCCGGATTTGAAACCGAGAATCGTCCAACTGGCTTATCAAAATTAATTACGCGGGACTGCCCCACGAGAACATTCACCGCCACGGGTTCCTTGTTAACCGCGAAGGAGGCTTTGTAAGTCATTTCCTGGCCCTGGGCCAGGGAATTGACGAGTAAGATTGTCAAAGACGCCAGCAGCAGGCTGACACGGCGTATGGTCGAGGGACGGCTGTGCATGATCGGTAGCTCCTTATAGTGGCCAGTCAATTAACCGGCGTCGTCAAATTTCATTCGGTTCGGTACGTTAGTGTCAGTCTGATTCCCCTTACGGAAAATCGACGCTGCGTTTTTTCGCGCCCTCGATCATCTCAACGGACGAGCGTGGCTTTTCCTGATTCTGTGAAACAGCGGGCGTGGGGTTAACTACGGTGTGTGCTCGAACGCGGCGCACGGGCTTGAACTCTGACTTGGGCTGCTCGCTCTTGAGTGAGCCCGGCTCCGGCGCCGGCACTGCTCGTTCACCGCCCAACAACGTCCGCTTGTTGATCCCTGTAGTCTGCTCGTCACCCTGATCAATCGAATTGCGCATAACCAGCTGCAACTTCCCTTCGCTTGAGGCGAGTGCAAGCTTCTCTGCTTGTTCGGGAGTGACCAGGAGCGTGACGGCCTTGACACTATTCGCTGTCCGCTCATCCTCGGGCTTATCGATATTCTGACCGTTGGCCAGAACCTTGATGTTCTGCAAGACGATTTTGGAGATTGGACCCTGAACATCAGACTTCTCTTGCGGGTCAATTACGACAACGACATCCACGAGCGTATCGGGCATGATGAACCCGGAGATGCCGACGACGTCGTCAACCTTGACTGTCATGGCGCGGTAGCCCTCGGGAATGGCTGCTGAGAGACCGCCGGCGGTGCCTTCGGGAGCAAGCCTCGCCTCAGTGACGGGCTCGCGCGCACCAATGTTTGTAACCGCGACGCGCCCGACCAACTTCTCCGACGAAGCGAATGCGCCGTCGGGAGTCGATTCTTTTGGAAACTGGACCACCATGATCTGGTCAGCGATGATTTTCGTTCCAACGGGGATAGCCACCTTAGCGACAGCTATGCTGTTAAGATTTTTTGAGTAGGCCTGGGCACTCGACAAATAGCGGCTGACGGAAACTGCCGCAAGCAACCCAAATAAAAGTGCACCTGCCAAGACGATAAAGAAGCGTTTATTGCGCATAGTTGACTCTCCGTGTGATCAGTGTTGATCCGCTTAAGGCCGCGCTGTTTCAGGCGCGGAAAATGGCTGTTGAAATGATGCTGCCGATTGTGATTGCCACGCCGTAAGGAATTGTGTGCCTGCGATCTGAGGGGACCGCGAACTTCGGCATTTCCCAGCCGGGTAACATTCCGACCAATATCTGCAAAACTCGCTGCATCGTAGTTAAGACCACGCCGGCTCGAACGATCGAAACTAAGGCCAGCAAGCCGCCGGTCAGAATCACGACAAGAAAAGTTGGCAGGACAAGTGGTGCACCGGTAACCGCTCCGATTGCGGCAAAAAGCTTGACATCTCCTGCGCCCATCGCTCCGAAAATATGCAGCATAAACATCAAGACAAACGCCAGGGCACAACCGCCCAGGCTCCCGTAAAGTCCAGCTAGCCCGCCAAATATGGAGTTGATCGCTATACCGCTGGCGAGCGTCGCCAATACAAAGGGATTCGGAATACGACGGTAGCGAACATCGTAATAAGTAATGATGATCGCCAACGGTAGAAGAAGAGCTATGATTGCAACCGTTTCGGACATCTGCTGGATACCTCGAAAAATTTACTCGGGAGCTGGCTTCCGCCCGACCCGATTCATCACTGCTGCTAATTGACCTGACTCGCCAGTAGGTTGAGCCGGATGCCAATTGCATCACCAGGCAACGTGAACGCCGCCACTACGGCTATCGCCACCAGCGCCGCGGCAACGGCATATTCGGACAGCTCAAGACCTGTTTCATTTGAGAGGAATTTGTACATCTTGTTTTCACTCCAGGATGTTGGGTTTAGGAGGCATTGCGAGCTGGGATGGCCTGCGCTCCCGAATGAAAGACCGGTGGCGCGCTTTTAGTCGAATTTTCAAGATCTTCGACTAAAGCGCGCCTGGTCCTTTGCGCCGAGTGGTCTTACGGATTGATGGTGTTGGCCAGTTGGTTGATTCTGACGCCGATGTTCGTGCCGAGCAGGGTAAATGCGGCGACGACGGCGATCGCAACCAACGCTGCGGCAACTGCGTACTCCGACAATTCAAGACCTGTCTCATCGCGAAGAAAATTCTTAATCATGT
>JBPCMM010000073.1:0-8853 GCA_051002255.1 Pyrinomonadaceae bacterium | reverse complement strand
ACTTGCTCACGCTCCTCCAACTCCGACAACAAACTCACCAACTCATACCGCCCTCCCGCATCCTCAGCCAAAGCCCCTAACGCCCGCTGGTAATATCCTCCTATCCCCTCCAACTGCTCCCGGGAGAATTCATCGCTGCTGCAGTCCAGGGCAAGCATGAGTTCTGATGTGTGAAGATCCAGATTGAACTGGGCAGTCAAAGGGAAGTAGGTCTGGTCCGAAGCATACGCATCTAGTATCTCGAGCCCGTCGATTTCCTGCAGTTTTTGAAGGACATGAAAATGCGTGAAGTTGAAAACCGTGTCGAATAGTGGATGGCTACCGTGATCCTTCTGCAGTTGGGCAAGTGGATATCGTCGAAACGGCAGCAACTCCTGTTCTGTTTTCCACGTCTCGCGCGCCAGATCCGCCCATGTGCCGCCTGAAAGCTTTTGGCGAAACGGCAACGTATTCAAGAACAGTCCGACGACTCTGTCTGCATCCCCTTCTTCCGGCCGCCCATTTGCGACCAGTCCCGTAACTGCGTCGGTCTGGCCGCTCAGCGAACTGACAACCTTGATGTGTGCTGCGAGTAGTACACTTTTAAGCGGTAGCTGCAGCGAGCGAGCGACGCCGTGAAGTTTGTTCGACAGCAATCGAGGAATGGGCACCTTGATACGGACGATGGAAGTATCGTGTCCCGGGCTGGAACCGGACCAACGACCCAGCACTGTCCTCGTACAACCCCCGAGCTTTTCGGACCAGTAACGTTGACAATCGTTCGATTGGAGCGCCATACGTTCCAGCGCCACGAACTCCGCAAAAGAGATTGTTGGCGATGGTTGGGCCAAAAGCGATTTTCCCTGCAGTAGCGACAGATATTCCTGCAGCAGCTGCGCCATTACATTGGCGACACTCCACCCATCCAACATCGGTTCGCATAAAGTGAACTGCAGCGTAGACTCCGTGCGGCGATGGACAAAGAACCGGGCTAGCGGAGGACGGCACCAGTCAAATTTCCGCTTTTTTTCTACCTCGAACCATTCCGCTAATGCCGATTCTTGCTCCTCCGCTGACAATCCGCGCAGATCCTCGATAATCAAAGGGAGTTCTACCTTGTAGTGCACCAGTTGAACGGGTTCACTAAACGTCGTCAGGTCAAACGATGTGCGGAAGAAAGGATGTCGTGCGGCAAGGCGTCGCAACGCTTCTCTCAGTTGCGCAGGGGCCAGAGGAGCTCGAAGATGAAAGCTGGAGATATAGACCTGGTAGTCAGAACTACTTTCACTGAGGTAAACCAGTCCCGCCTGAAGCATTGCAAGCGGGTAGGCATCTTCGACCCCGTCGGGCAGCGTTTCACGATCCGCTTCTGAAATCAGCTCAAACGGACTTATCCTCGAACTGGCTAAGGCCTGAGACGTTTCATCGCCTAGCTGTTCGCTGAGGCCTGCTATCGTTTGGTGTTGGAAAAGCTGCTGGACGGAAATTGGCAATCCGCGTTCTTTCGCTCGTGACACAACCTGGACACTGCGGATGGAATCCCCACCTAGATCAAAGAAATTATCGTTGGTACCGACATGTGTAATGCCAAGGACCCGGCTCCAAATATCCGCGAGCGTCTTTTCTGTTTCCGTTCTGGGGGCCACAAATACGCTGTCGACGTCGCGGCGGATAAGATCCGGAGGAGGAAGGAGTTTTTGATCGACCTTCCCGTTTGGGGTAAGTGGCAGGCGCTCCAAAAATACAAACGCGGAGGGAACCATATACCCGGGCAGCTTGGTCTTTAGGAAACCACGCAGCTCGCCAACCGAGGCTACCGCTTTCTGTCTCGGAACGACGTAGGCTACCAGTTGCCTGGCGTCGGCTTCAGGCTCTCGTGCGATGACGACCGCGTCGCGCACCTCGCCGTGTTGGCACAGGATTGCCTGAATCTCGCCAGGTTCTACACGAAAACCGCGGATCTTAATTTGGTCATCGACGCGGCCGAGATATTCAATGTCTCCGTTCGCGCGATAACGAGCCAGATCCCCTGACCTGTACAGCCGCTCGCCGGCATTGTCGGGGAACGGGTGCGGGATAAATCGTTCAGCCGTGAGATCCGGGCGGTTCAGATAGCCACGAGCTAGGCCGGCGCCCGCGATGTATAGTTCACCTGCAACTCCGATAGGAACTGGCTGAAGATTCTTGTCCAGAATGTAAACCTGAAGGTCGGGAATGGGTCTTCCCACAGCACTTCCAGATCCCCCTATGACATCCGCCTTAGTCACCGGCCGGTAAGTGACATGGACGGTCGTTTCCGTGATTCCATACATATTCACGAGTTGCGGTTTGGTCTCCTCGTGACGCTCGAACCAAGGCCCCAGTCGTGGCAGGCTGAGTGCCTCACCACCGAATATGATTAAACGAAGGGCAAGCTCGGAGCTACTTCCGGAGTTTTCTTCCGTGCTCATGAGCTGGTAAAAGGCGGACGGGGTCTGGTTCAGAACCGTAACTTGCTCACTGGCGAGAACTTTGTAAAACATCTCGGGAGAGCGTCGCGTTGATGGGGGAATCACAACCAAACGACCCCCGTAGAACAGAGCTCCCCAGAGTTCCCAAACGGAGAAATCGAAAGCATGGGAGTGGAAGAGCGTCCAAACGTCATTTTCGCCGAAGCCAAACCACGGTTGGGTTTGCTCGAAGAGACGCACGACATTGCGGTGGGAGACAATGCTGCCCTTAGGCATTCCGGTCGATCCAGAAGTATAGATTACATAAGCAGCGTTCTCCGGAAGATTCTTACTTGCGGGATTCTCAGCAGATTCCTTCTCGATCTCCTTGTCACCCAAACAAATGACTCGTGCCGTCTGAAGGGAAAGACGTCCCGGCAAGCCATCCTGGGTCAAAAGCACCGGAGCGTCGACGTCTTCTAATATCATCCGAAGTCGTTCTGGCGGATTCGAAGGATCGAGGGGGACATACATGCCACCGGCTTTGAGTATTCCCAGGAGTCCGACCACCAACTCTAATGATGGCTCTGCACAGATTCCTACCGGCACCTCAGGCGCAACGCCGAGACGGCGCAGATAGTGGGCCAACTGGTTCGCCCGCCGATTCAATTCGCCATACGTGAGTTGCTCGTTCTCAAAAGTCAACGCAACGGCAGCGGGGAATCTGTGCGCTGCAACTTCAAAACGCTGGTGGATTAACGGTTCTCGCAATGGGCGTTTCGCGCGGCTGTTCTGCGCCAACAGCAGTTGCCTTCTTTCGGCGTCCGTTAGCAACGGCAAGTCATCGATCCGTCGTGAAGGATCAACGACGACACTCGCAAGCAGTGTACGAAAGTGTTCGAGCATCCTCTCGATCGTCGCCCTGTCGAAAACGTCCGTGCTGTATTCTGCCGATCCGCGGATCTCGCCACGCACATCGGCCAAGGTCAGCGTTAAGTCAAACTGTGCCCACCGTTGTTCCATTTCCAGGGATTCCACACGAACGCCGCCCCAGTCCATTCGGGCACCCGCTTCACCTAGTGCGATCTGTGTCAGGGCTTCATCATCGAGGTGCGCCTTTTGGAAGACGAACATCACCTGCAGGAGCTGCGACCGGCTTGGATCCCGCGCGGGCTGAAGTTGCTCGACGAGCAGAGCAAACGGATAGTCCTGGTGACGTAATGCCTCGAGCACACTGTGGCGCGTTTGCTGCAATAAATCCGAAAAAGTCTCTGCACCCGAGATGCTCGCGCGCAAAGCGATTGTGTTGACGAGATAGCCGACGACCCCTGCCATCTCCGCCAGGCTTCTGCCGTTAGTGATCGAGCCGATCACAAGATCCTGCTGACCCGTGTAGCGATAGAGAAGCGCCTGAAGGGCCGCGAGGTGGACCATGTAAAGGGTGACGCCATGGTTGCGGGAAAGCTCCTTGATCTTCCGAGTGAGTTTTGAACCGAGACTGAAGGCTAACTTAGATCCTCCCTGGGTCTGTACCTGCGGTCGCGCTCGGTCGGTGGGTAGATTGAGCGCGGAGATTTTCCCGGCCAAGTGTTGTTGCCAGAAACCGCGGAGTCGCTCGCCCTCCGGGCTCGCCAGCAATTCAGACTGCCAGTGAACAAAGCCTGAGTAGTCTTGAATCACAGCTGGTAGCGGCGGTTCCGTTCCGTGTGTTATGGAGGCATAAGACATTCCGAGTTCGTGCACGAGCAGAGCAAGCGACCAGAAGTCTGCAACGATGTGGTGTACGCTAATCAAAAGCACGTACTCCTGTGGAGCGCACCGGAACAAGATGACCCGGAGCAGCGCGTCGTGTTCTAAGTCGAAGGGACGATGTGCCCAGTCAGCCAGCCGTTCTTTCAGCCGTGCCTGGTTCCAACTGGTCGCATCCTCCTCCTTAAAGCAGACTGTCGTGTGCGTTTGGATTTGTTGGATCGGGCCGTCCTCACCATTGATGAAGTTGGTGCGTAGGGAGGCGTGGCGATCAACCAGTTTCTGGAACACCTCACGCAGGACGCTTACGTCGAGCTTGGACTGAATATGCAGAGCCCTTGCGATGTTGTAAGCGGGACTGGTGGGTGTCGCCTGCTGCAAGAACCACAGTGCCTTTTGACCATGAGAAAGCGCGGCCTCCCTGGCAGCTTCCTTCGCGAGGGTCGACCTGGTCGAAGACGCAATCGACGGCGCCGTGAATTGAGAATAGACGTGAACGGCAATTTCAGAGATGCTGAAATCTCCGAGCAAATCAGATATAGGGACCGCTACGCCCAGGCTCGATTCGATGCGGTGACACAACTCGACCGCTACCAGAGAGTCAACGCCGTAACGCGTCATCCGTTCTTGCACATCGATCTGATCACTTCGGACAGAGAGCCGTGCGGCCAGTTGTGAGACCAGCCACGCCTCGATGGCGTCCGCGTTTGGCGGCGGAGATACCAAGACGAGTCCCGACAGTTGAAGGTCGGAACTGATGGTTTCCCGCCATTCCGCGACGGCATCGGTATATCCGTCTAAGAATTGAGCTTTACAGAGATGACGCTGCCTCTTGCCACTGGACGTTTTCGGCAACCTTCCAGGCTTGATGAGTACGACGGCATGCACGCGCAGCTCATGAGTTTCGGCGACGGCTTCGCGAATCGCGAAAACTACAGAGTCCCTATCGAAACGCCGCAGATGTTGGCGATTGACCTCCGCCACCACCACGAGTTGCTCCTCGCCTAAAGCATCCACGGAAAATGCTGCAGAACCGTCCACCCTCAACGCGGCGTGGCTGCGCTCGACAGTCTGTTCAATGTCCTGTGGGTAATGGTTCTGACCTCGGATGATGATGAGATCTTTCAGTCGTCCTGTAACAAACAGCTCGGCGTTTCGCAAGAACCCGAGGTCCCCGGTTCGAAGGAAAGGGCCTTCACCCGTATCTCTTAAGCGCGCGTGGAAGGTAGAAGCTGTCACATCAGGGCGGTTCCAGTATCCTTGAGCGACGTTCGGCCCTCGCACCCAGATTTCACCCACCTGACCATCCGGACATTGTGTCTGCAAGTCCGGATGGACCACGGTGATCTGTTGATCCAGCACTGTGTGACCACAGCCGACAAGCGCTTGCGCGCCTTCGTTTCCCTCTGTGCTCTCTACGACGAGGTTCTGTTTCAATGATGCGGCGTCGAAAAACTGGATCACCGGTGGCTCCTGCTTCATGCCTCCGCTAACCAGCAAAGTCGTTTCAGCGAGGCCGTAACACGGATAAAATGCTTCTCGGCGGAACCCACAACCCTTGAACTTTTCAACGAATCGCTCCAGCGTGTCGGCGCGGACGGGCTCCGATCCGTTATACGCCACCTGCCAACAACTCAGGTCGAGCGTCAACTGCTGCTCAGGCGTAATTCTTTGCACACACAGATCATAGGCGAAATCAGGGCCGCCACTCGTGTGAGCTTCATACGCAGAGATGGCCTTAAGCCAGCGAAACGGCTCTTGAAGAAACGCCACCGGGGACATGAGATAGCACGAGGCGCCTATATATAAAGGTTGGAGCAGATTCCCGATCAGACCCATGTCGTGGTAGATGGGCAGCCAGGACACGAAAGTGGAGTCCTCCGTGTGTACCATGGCCAGTTGGATCATGCGCTCGTTGGACAGGAGGTTGGCATGGTCGACCATCACGCCCTTGGGAGACGTCGTCGATCCGGAGGTGTACTGCAGCAAGGCAAGAGCGTTGCTGCTCACACGAGGATCTCGCCATGCGCCTGCTTGAGATACTGGTATGGTATCAGTCGCAAGCCAATGGCACGTTGATGCTTCCCGCGCAGCCCCGAGACGAGGTTCGGAGAGAACTTTCCTCGTAGATAAGGCGAGCTTCGGCTGCGCATCCACCATGATTGACTGAAATCGAGAGTTGGCCCGGTCGCGTAGAGGCGGATAGGCGGGGATGGCGACCACTCCAGCATACCAGCAGCCGAACAGCGCCACGATGTAGTCAAGCCCCGGCGGATAGAGCAGTACGGCGTGCTCTCCTGCCGCCCCCAAAGCCTGAAGGGACGCCGCTACTGCCCTTGCTTGTCGATCCAACTGGCGATACGTCAGCCGCGCCTCTTCCTTCTCTCCGTCGTTCAGGAATGCGTAAGCGCACCGCCCAGGCTGCTGCGAAGCGCGAAAACGCAAAACGTCAGCCAAGGTAAAACAGTCGGGAGGCGTCTTCATCATTTAAAGTGCTCTACCCAGCGGCCGACAATATTGAACAGGTCGCGCTGATGGGACAGGAGCGTGAACGTGTGGTTTGCGCCGTGAACGAACTCAAGTCCGAAGTGGGAATTCGAGTCTATCCGACGGAGTTTGCTTCGGAGGAACACCTGATAATAATCCCAACCCTCATCTCCTTCCGAATAGACAATGAGCACTCGGACTCCGCGCGCGATGAGAGACTCGAATGCTGAGGCGACATTCTCGGCTTCAGGAGACTCTTTATCAGGGACAAGCAGATTTTGTATTTGATTTGCCGTGGCCCTCATGATGGTTCGGCTGTCGAAGTTCAGCGTGATTAATTTTCTCCAGTTCTTGATGCGGAATGATCTCGACCGCAGCATTCTCCAATAGTGGCGCACCAACGTACGGTTCAGCTCCTCGCTTGTACCCCAACGATGTCCCGCTGCATTGATTAGCGAAACCCCTATCACCCGTCGGTCACAACACGCAGTTCGGAAGGAGAACCCTGCGCCGGAACAAACAGCCATAAGAACGAATCGATCAACATTCCTGGCCGCACGCAGCCAGTCCATTGCCTCCTGTGTTTCGGCTACAGCGCTCTGTTCAAAGGGAAGGTTATCCTCACGGACCTTGCTGTCACCAATACCGGAAAAGTCAAATCGGAACACCACAAAACCCATCGCGGCCAACTTCCGCGCGAGTTTGACATACAGGCGGTGCGGCCCGACGCGGTGCACGATGCCAGCGCCCAAGAGAATGATGGCAGGATAATTTGGGGAAGCTTCCCGAGGATCAGTAACAACCCCGACCAGTGAACTGGTTTTATCAAAACGCAAAGTTTGCTCTCTCATGGATGCACCTGAATTATCCAGGAGACTACAGAATTCAAAATCTGATAAGGGACCAGTATGGTGCCGACATCTTCGATCCATGTCCATGCGTTCGGAATCGGGATGTGTTGATGTGCCACACGTGAATCGAGGCTCGTCACGTGCTCCCTCAATTGCAACGTAGTGTCATCTCCGTGGCTCTCAATAATAAATAGGTCTTGTGCGGGCTGCTGGCGCATTGCGAGCAAATCGATGGCTTCGATTTCGCGTAACACCGCTTCTGTCACGGCAAACCCCAGGAATTCCCGAGTGTCCCCGCGATCTGACTTAACTAGCGGCCTGACATGGGTTCGTTGGAGCATTTCTTGTTGTCGTAGCGTGAGCTCGTCAATGTAGGCCTTGCCCTTAGAAATCGGATCCCAGAGAACGATATGCTCGATGTCACCACGGTCGGCTCCAACCAGGGCGGACAAAGTGGCGCCGAGCCGGCAACCTACAAGACATACTTTCGAGGATCCGGACCGTAGCCGTAGCTCACCGATCGCTGTTGAAATGTCGCGCAGCCACCGCCGAGGGCTTCCGTGTTCACATTCCCCGCTGGAATCGCCGGTAGCATAGTAATCGAATCGCAACACGTGAAAGCCGGCCTCGGCAAGACGAATCGAAAGCTGGCGGTAGGCACGATGGGCCATGATGTACTCATGTCCAATTGGATAGCAAAGCAGAACGCCCGCGTTTCGCAATAGTGCCGAGGTGGGCGGATGATAGATACCAAACAGTGGCTCGGCTGAGGTTCCGAAATAGAATGGTTCCATCTTCCACCTAGTGCGTTTCAACCGGCAGCGCTGGTTTGGGGATCACGATTTTGGATCTCGCGGCAGTCGCTCTTGCAGAGCGAAAGCAAGCTGTCCGAGAGTTTGGAGCATCATCTGACTTGGATCGATAAGCAGACCGGTTGTCTCTTTAAGTCGCGTGGTAACCTGCATTGCCAGGAGCGAGTGTCCACCCAGATCGACGAAACTGTCGTAAACACTCACGCGCCTTACGCCCAGAACATCTTTCCAGATTTCAGCGATGAGAAACTCCGATGGCGTGCGCGCGGCGACGAAGCTTTGTGGGTGTTCAGCGCCGTCCCCGTGCGGGGCGGGCAAATTGAGGCGGTCGACTTTACCATTGGGAGTGCGAGGCAGTGAGTCCAGGAGGGTGAAATGGGAAGGGAGCATGTAGTGGGGTAACTTGTCTGCCAGGAAGGTGCGCAAAGATGCGACCGAGGGTAGCTGGTCAGCTGAGCAGACCAGATAGGCGACGAGGCGCTTTTGCTCTGGCAGATCTTCGCGCACCACCACCACCGCCTCCTGCACCGCCGGGTACTCCGCCAG
>JBPCMM010000072.1:0-19109 GCA_051002255.1 Pyrinomonadaceae bacterium | reverse complement strand
GAGACCATTTTCATGGCCTTGGTGATCTGCTGCGTATTCTTAACCGACTTGATGCGTCGTCGAATGTCTAGAAGATTAGGCATTATCGACCAATAAATCCGTGGTGAACGCTGCGCTTCAGCTTCGGCGCGCGAGCAGAATCAACTCAGCAGGAAAAGATTACTTGAGAAACTGCTATCGCCCCGTCAACAGCAAGCGCTTGTTCGGCGGCGCGGTGGGCGAACTAAGTATCCCCAAGGGCTTTTATGAATTCGTCCGAGCTTGAAACCCAGCCTAAATTTACCTGCACAGTCAACAGAGACGCTTCGTGATTACTTCTTGGCAAACCGTACCCGATAGGCTCGCCCGTGCAATCCGCCAGCAATACAGGTTGATAGTCTCTGAACATTGCATCTCTGATCGTCGAGTCCACGCAAACGCTCGTAGTACATCCAGTGACGATGAGGTGTTTGGCCCCCAGCTTTTTTAGGATGATGTCCAAATCGGTTTGATAGAAGCCGCTGAATCGCGTTTTATAAATAACGACATCCCCAGTCTGCGGCTTCAGCTCGGGAACGATATCCGTGTTCCAGGTGTCGCGTACGAGAATGCGACCTTTTGTACCGTCCGGGGCTCGAACAATCTTTCCAAAGTGCATTCTCTTTAGTCCCCGAATCCGGCTCACCGAGTCGGGAGCGCCGAGGTCCGAGAGGTCGGGATGAAACCCCATCTTAAGATAGATGATCCTAACGCCAGCGTTGCGAGCCGCGGACAGGGCTTTCGCAGTAGGGCCGACGGCCTTTTGAATGATTGAGATATCAATTCCTGCCCGGTCGAACATGCCACCCTTGCTGCCAAAATCATTCTGCATGTCGACGACGATCACGGCAGTCTTTGAGATATCGATCGCGATCGCTTCAGGCTTCGCGTTGATCGTGACAGTCCTGCTTTTTATGGGACGAAAGAAATGGGATGGTGTTTTTGCTGGATTGAATACTGATCCCTTCGCAACTCCACCCAGCGATGATATCGCCATCGCCGCGAGCATTTGGCGTCGTGACAGTTCTTGTGTTTTCTTCTTCATTTCTTCTCAACCGTAAGCTGACTGTAAGCTCGCCGAACTACGCGCTAGCTGGCACTAGATCAGGCGCTGGTGCCGCAACCTGGGTGCGCGCTCCGGACCCAGCGTCGGTGGCCCTTTCTTTCCAAATGTCCTTAAAGTCTTTTAAAGCCTGTTGGAGATCTGACTTGATTTCGTCGGTCAAACTTTTCTTCTCGCGAATGCCTTGCAAAAGACTCGGATGTGAATTCTCAACAAACTTGAGGAGTTCTGCTTCTAAGTTACGGACGTCTTCAACCGGAACGTCATCTGTAAAGCCATTGCTCGCTGCCCAGATCGCCAGAACCTGATTCTCAATTGGCATTGGTCGATACTGCGGTTGCTTCAATATCTCGACTAAGCGCTGGCCTCGCGCGAGCTGTGCTTGAGTGGCCTTATCAAGGTCGGAACCAAATTGAGCAAAAGCTTGTAACTCCCTGAACTGCGCGAGATCAATGCGCAGCGTTCCAGCTACCTGTTTCATGGCCTTGATTTGGGCTGAGCCCCCTACGCGCGAGACGCTGTTGCCCACGTTGATGGCGGGACGAATACCGCTATTGAATAGGTCAGCCTCGAGGAAGATTTGTCCGTCTGTAATGGAGATGACGTTGGTGGGAATGTAAGCCGAAATATCTCCCGCTTGAGTCTCGATGATCGGCAGACTGGTTAACGAACCGCCTCCCTTTGCATCGGACAACTTCGCGGCTCGCTCAAGCAGCCGCGAGTGGAGATAAAAAACATCTCCAGGGTAAGCTTCACGCCCAGGTGGGCGGCGAAGCAGCAGCGAAATCTCACGATACGCGGCTGCCTGCTTGGAGAGATCATCATAAATTGTCAGAGCGTGTCTGCCGTTATCGCGGAAAAACTCGCCCATAGCCGCTCCCGAGTAGGGCGCAAGAAATTGCATCGCGGCCGGGTCTGAGGCGGTGGCCTTAACCACGATCGTGTATTCCATGGCCCCAAAATCCTGTAGGGTTCTGACTACCTGGGCCACAGTCGAGGCTTTTTGTCCGATGGCCACATAGATGCAAATTACATCTTTGGCTTTTTGATTGATGATGGTGTCAACCGCCACTGCAGTCTTTCCTGTTTGACGGTCTCCAATGATCAGCTCGCGCTGTCCGCGACCGATTGGCACCATTGCGTCAATCGCCTTAAGCCCCGTTTGCAAAGGCTCTTTTACCGGCTGGCGATCCACGACACCTGGAGCGATACGTTCAATGGGATTGTAATTGTCCGTGACCAGAGGTCCACCATCGTCGATCGGATTACCGAGCGCGTCTACCACGCGACCAACCAGAGCATCGCCAACAGGCACCTGCATGATTCGCCCGGTCCGCTTCACCACGTCGCCTTCCTTTATCGTCTGGAAGTCACCAAACAACACCGCCCCTACCTTGTCCTCTTCAAGATTCAAGGCCAGACCGCGCACATCATTGGGAAACTCCAGCAGCTCACCGGCCATTACCTTTTCAAGCCCGTGGATCTCGGCAATCCCGTCGCCGACCTTGATGACCGTGCCCACTTCCATCACGGTTACGCCGACTTCGAAATTCTCAATCTGCTTGCGAATTATTTCATTGATTTCGTCTGCTCTAATCGGTTCCATTGTGTTTCCTCAAACTTCGTTCTTCAGCAGCGTTCGCCTTCATGAAGGCTCGGTTTTGGCATTGTTGGCTATTTTCCCGCCAGTTTTAGCTCCAGCTGTCGCAGCTGATTACGGATCGACCCGTCATACACGGTTGAGCCAACTCGTGTCACCATCCCTCCAATGAGAGTGTCATCGATTGCGAAACTCAACCGCACATCTTTTCCAGTCATCGTCGCCAAGCGCCCGTTGAGGGATTTTTTGATCTCCTCCGATACCGGACGCGCAGTAGTGACGTGGGCAGCAATCACACCGGATCGCTCGTCCAGTACTTGCGCAAGTCGCTTATTAATCTCACTGAGCTCGGTGAGTCTCTGGTTCTTTAGGAGTATTCTAAGAAAATTGGCGGTACGCTTCTGAACCTTCGTTCGCTTGATCAATTCTTCGAGCAGCGCGCGTTTCTGACCGTAGGCAACAGTGGGGTTGCTGAAAACCTGCTGAAGAAGTTCGCTCGATTGGATAATTGCTTCCCAAGAAATCAATTCATCCTGGACCTCACGTGGGGATCCCCCCGCCTGTAGGACATCCGCCAGCGCAGCAGCGTAACGGCGGGCAACAGTCTGCGAACTCAATGGCCGCTCCTCCCCAGTTGCTCGACGTTCAGACGAATGATGCGCTTATCGTCTTCGGTGCGAAGATCCCGCTTTAGAGACTCCTCAGCCAGAGCTATGCTTTGCTGAGCGGCAAATTCGCGTAGCTCCTGAACCGCCGCTTTAGCGGCACTCTCGATCTCTCTTCGAGCCTGTTGCTTCAGCTTCGTCATTTCCGCCTCAGTGGCAACTTTGATGCGTTCGCGCTCTGCCTCCGCTTCCAACTTCGCTTGATCGCGAATCGACGAGACTTCACTTTCCATTCGCTGAATCTTTCCCTCTACCTCCGCGAGCTTCAACAACGCCTGCTCCTTCTCCTCGCGAGCTCTCTGAAGTTCGTGCTTGATCCCCTCTCCTCGAGCACTTAACGCCTTACTAACCTTGCTGCCGAATCGCCGATGTAGATAAAGCGCCCCGGAAATGAAGACGGCCAAATTGACAAATTTCCAAAGCTCCAACCCGGGATAGTTCCACCATACGCCGCCGGCTTCTAAACCTAATGTAGCTACCGCGAAAGAGTACATACAACAATTCACCGTCTAAGACTATCGCCCTCAGTCGCCCTCGCCGGCAACTGGTCTTCCCAGAATCTGAGAGCTAATTCTCAACGCTATTCCTCTCGCTTCTTGCGAGAGCGTCGTACGAGCGACCTCGGCCTGGGACCTTATCTGCTCCTTCTCGGTAGATGTTTGATTGCTGAGCAACTCTCTGGCAGAAGCAATCTGCCCTTCCCTCTCACGGATTGCCTCAGCTCGTTGTCGCTCCTGGAGTTGGTATCCCTCAGCCCTGGCCCCTCGCAACGTCCGTTCGTATTGGCGGAGACTTTCATCAACCCTGATCACCGTCTGTTCAGCCTCGCTCAGCAGTCCCTTCGTGCGGCGATCACGTTCCTCCAGAATCCGGTTAATCGGTCTAAACAGAGTACGGTTCAGAACCACCACCATGATGATGATGATCGCCCCATGCAAAAGGAGTGTGCCGTCCGGCACTAATTGGATGGAATTCCCGGCTAAGCCTAGGAGAATCAGGCCCATAAATTTAAACTGTCTGCCAGCACCGCTCGGTGACAAAAACATCCGCATTTCAAAAGTTTGCGAGTCTACCACCCGGTATTAAAAGCGGTCAAGTTCACCAACTCCCAACTTAAACCAACTAAAGCAACCCCAGAAGCTTTCCCGACCCCCGATGGACTGTACACAGTACAGCCGGATGCAGCGAACGGCTAGCCTGCCATTGTACACTATACAGGTGCGCCTAGCCGCTGGCGGGTTGAGCGGCCGGTAACAACAGGCGGAACACGCGCTCAAGGTCGGCGGGGTTGTAGAATTCGATTTCTATGCGTCCGCGCTGGCCGTTTTGATTCTGAGTAATACGCACCTGCGTGCCTAAATGGCGACGTAGTTTGGTCTCAGCCGCTCGGACATTGGGGTCATTATCTTTAGGCTTGGCGCCCCGCCGCTTTGATCCAGGTTCGTCCAAGTCCCGGACCAGCCGTTCTGTTTCTCTGACGGACAAGCCGCGTTCGATAATCCTCCTCGCAAGGCGACGCTGCGTGTCGGCATCGCTGGTTCCCAGAAGCGTCCGAGCGTGGCCTGTGGATAACTTGGCCTCTTCGATGAGCCGCTGTATGTCTTGAGGCAAACGTAGAAGACGAAGGTAGTTAGTTATGTATGATCGATCCCGCCCAACGCGCTCGGCGAGAGTCTCCTGTGTCAGACCAATGGACTCAATCAATTTCTTGTAAGCTTGGGCCTCTTCGATGGGGTTCAGATCCTCGCGTTGAATATTCTCGATCAGTGCCAGTTCCAGGACCTTTTCGTCCGGCACATTTCGGACGACCACCGGCACATGGGTCAAACCGGCTAATTGCGCAGCCCGCCAACGTCGTTCACCAGCAATTAATTCATAGTTGCTGCCCTTCCTTCTCACCAGGAGGGGCTGGACCACACCATTCGCTCTGATTGATTTCGCGAGCTCCTCCAATCTGGCTTGGTCGAATCGAGTCCGGGGCTGCATACTACTGGGCTCGATCGAGTCGATCGCAATCTCATCCGGTTCTTCGGCAGAACCTGTTTGTTCAGCCGACAGCAGTGCGCCCAACCCCCGGCCCAGCGGCTTTCGCGTCATGAGCAAGTATCTCCCTGGCTAAATCGATGTAGGCCTCTGAGCCTTTCGAATGTTTGTCATATAGGATAATAGGTTTCCCGTAACTCGGAGCCTCGGCGAGCCGAACATTCCTGGGGATAACGGTTTGAAAGACCTGCTGTCCGTAGAAGTCTCTCAAATCCGACGCTACCGCGGCAGACAGATTTGTGCGCTCGTCATACATGGTAAGTAGAAGGCCTTCGATAGTAAGGGTGGGGTTGTGCAGCCGCCGAATTCGAGCGAGTGTGTCGAAGAGCTCAGTTACTCCCTCAAGAGCGTAATACTCCGCCTGAATGGGGACCAACAGAGATTTCGCCGCGGTAAGTGCGTTTAAGGTCAAGAGGCCGAGTGAAGGAGGGCAATCGATTATAATGAATTCGTAGTCGTTATCTACCGTTTCCAGAGCTTCGCGAAGCCTGAACTCCCGCCTATCCATGTCGACCAACTCAACCTCAGCTCCTGTTAGGTCCTTGTTCGCGGGGGCAATATGAAGGCCGGCGATTTCTGTGGTGAGGATTACGTCTTTAATAGACTCTGCAAGGACAATGCTATGGTAAAGACTCCTTCGGAAACTCCCACGAACGACACCAACTCCCGAGGTCGCATTTCCCTGGGGGTCCGCGTCTACCAGTAACACGCTGGGGCCTTGGCTAGCGATGACCGACGCTAAATTAACCGCAGTCGTAGTCTTCCCCACGCCGCCTTTTTGGTTCGCGACTGCGATTGTTCTAGCCATTTGTCGGCTGCTCGACATTCTCCTTTGCGTGCGCGCTAAACTACCATAAAGGTAACGGAGACGCCATAAAGCAATGCGAAGTACGATTTTTGGAGTGTTTCACGTGGAACACCCGTGGAAAAGGGACACGTGAAACTATTACGCTGCCTGCCGCTGAACGGTTAAGTGTACAAGCAACATTGATAGTGCGGCGGGTGTTAAACCGGGGATGCGGCGAGCCTCTCCGAAGGTCAAAGGGCGAGCGCGTTCAAAACGCTCAACCATTTCATGTGAAAGTCCACTCAGCCCGCGGAAACTGAAGTCCGGTCGAATCTGAAGGCCGTCATGCTGGTGTAGCCGTTGTAAGTTGAGCCGCTGTGCTTCAATATATCCAGCATAAAGCGAGTCCGCTAATCCAGACTCGATCTCAGAGTCGGTTATACCGGGCAACATCTCCGCCGGTAACACCGAGCGGATGAGGTCCACACCGACCCCGCTTCGCTTTCCAAGTTGCCCCAACGTTACGGAATCCCCCAGATCGACTCCGAGTTCAGAACTAATTGCCGTATATGCGGGATCCGAGCGTTTCAGTCGGGTTTCTTCCAAGATTCTACCCAGTCGCGTAATTCGATCTCTACGTTGATTGAATCGCTCCCAATCGGAGTCGCCCACCAAGCCCAAATCCCGGCCGTAAGGCTCAAGACGCTCATCTGCGTTGTCGTAACGCAGCGCAAGTCGATTCTCCGCCCGAGAGGTGAAGACGCGGTAGGGCTCATCCACTCCTTGGTTTATGAGATCGTCAATTAGAACCCCGACGTAAGACTCGTCGCGCCGTAACCGAAACCTCTGTCGACCCTGAACAGCCAGAGCTGCATTGATCCCGGCAACCAGGCCCTGGCAGGCCGCCTCCTCATAGCCTGTCGTTCCGTTGATCTGACCGGCGTGAAAGAGACCTGAAATTCGATTCGTTTGCAAATCCGGGCCTAGTTCACGAGGATCGACAAAATCATACTCGATGGCATACCCCGGCCGGATGATTCTCGCCTCCTCCAAGCCCGGAATTAACCTAACCAACTCCTGCTGAAGTTCCGCCGGTAAGGAGGTCGAAAAGCCGTTGAGATAAACCTCATTCGTATCGTGACCCTCGGGTTCCAAAAACAACTGGTGACGATTCTTATCCGCGAACTTTACTACCTTGTCCTCAATCGAAGGGCAATATCTGGGTCCTATGCCCCGGATTTTCCCGGAGTACAACGGTGACATATGGAGGTTTTGTCTGATCGCTTCGTGGACGTTCGGCGCCGTGTACCCGACATAACAAGTCAGCTGCGGCTGCCGAATTTCATCAGTCGCGAAGGAGAAGGGCACAGGCACCTCGTCCGGTGGTTGAGGTTCGAAAGCCGACCAATCAATAGTACGGCCGTCGAGTCGTGGCGGCGTCCCCGTCTTCAACCTCCCCACTGGGAAACCCAAGCACTTCAAAGCTTCCGCGAGTTCGATCGAAGAAGGCTCACCAGCTCTTCCAGCTTTGTACGTCTGGCGACCAGTATGAACCACACCGTTGAGAAAAGTTCCGGTTGCTATCACCAGTGCCTGGGAGCCAAATCTGCGACCGTCCTGCAGCTCGATTCCAGCCATCCTTCCGTGCCGAACTACAAGATCCAGCACCGTCCCCTGTCTCAGGTGTAAATTCGGTGTCCCCTCGAGAGTCTTCCTCATGTCCTTGCGATACATTGAGCGGTCCGCTTGAGCACGTGGGGATTGAACAGCACGGCCCCTCGAACGGTTCAACAATCTAAATTGAATACCTGCCCGATCCGCGACCCGCCCCATAACTCCGCCAAGCGCATCTATCTCCCGAACGAGATGTCCCTTCGCGATCCCACCGATGGCTGGATTGCAGGACATCTGTCCAATAAGGTCGAGGTTCATCGTCACGAGGGCCGTTTGCGAGCCTAGTCTTGACGCAGCGGAGGCGGCCTCGCAACCGGCGTGCCCACCACCGATAACGATTACGTCAAAGACTTCATCAAAACTCATCGCTATTTCCCAATGCAGAACGTTGCAAAGATTTCCGACAGGATCTCATCGGTCGTAGTCTCGCCTGTGATCTGTCCGAGATATCGTAATCCGTTGTGAAGTCCGATTAGCACCAGCTCCTCGCTGGCCCCGCCTTGCAGCAAATCCAACGACGATTGAACCTCAGAGCGCGCGCGAAGTAACAGATCATAGTGCCGCGCGTCTGTGATCAAAAAACCCGCGTGTGACAAGTCAACAGATCCGAATGGCTCCAGTATAGCAGCACGTAGTGCTTCCAAGCCGAATCCCGTTACCGCTGATACGTTGATGGCCCTTGCCCCAAAGCTGGGTCGAGATTTCTCCAGATTGTCGAAAGAGGGTACATCGCTCTTATTCATGGCAACAATATGCCGCGCACTTTTGGCTTGCAAGAGCACGCTCAAATCTTCGGCGAGGAGATCCTCTGAACCATCGATAACGACCACCAGCAGATCCGCCTCCGCCATTGCTTGTCGGGTTCGCTCTACTCCCATGCCCTCAATTCTATCCATCGAATCACGCAGACCAGCAGTATCTGTCAGCAGAATCGGGACGCCGGAGAGACTAATACGCTCAGTTAAAGTATCCCGAGTAGTACCAGGCACTTCGGTTACTATCGCTCGCTCACTAGCCAGTAACATATTGAACAGACTGGACTTACCAACATTTGGGCGTCCGGCAAAGGTTACTTTTAGCCCGTCGCGCAGCAGGTGGCCCACTTCAAAAGTTGAAGCCATCCTATCAAGGTCCCTCGCCACATCCGTTAATTCACCCACGATGTTCTGCTTGCTCAACTGTGGCAGGTCGTCTTCAACGAACTCCAGGGCTGACTCCAGTTGGACTATTGTCTGAATCAAATTTTGCTGCGGTCCCTGAAGCCGCACCGATAGTTCTCCCGTCAGCTGACGGAGCGCCTGTTGCGCCGCTGCTTCGGTTTGCGCATTGATTAAGTCACGAATAGCTTCAGCTTGGCTCAGGTTCAGTTTTCCATTACTAAGCGCACGCAAGGTGAACTCCCCTGGATCAGCTAAACGAGCGCCTAACCCTAGAGTAAGATCCACTACTTGGCGCAGAATAACTGGCGAACCATGGCAACTGATCTCAACCACGTGCTCCCCTGTGTAGGAGTTGGGTGCTGGAAAATAGGTAATGAGTGCTCTGTCGAGGATCGTATTAGAGCAGTTGGACCGGATAGTTCTAAGAACAGACTGTGAGGGTTCTGGTTTGAAGTGATTGTCGGCAACGATGGACCTGACGATCGCGAGTGAGTCAGGCCCACTTAGCCGGATGACGCCGATGGCGCTGCGACCCGGGGGCGTCCCCAATGCGACTATCGTGTCCATTACTGCTCATCCGCTGGTCGTCTGGATCAATGTTGAGGAAGGGCCACTACGCGTGGCTTTTCCTTAGGCCAACCCTAAGCTTACGCTCCTGGCCTTCCCCTACGGATTCCGTTTGCAAGTCTTCGCTTTCGGCCAGGGTAACGTGAATCACTCTCCGTTCCTGTGCATTCATCGATCCAAAAGTGAAAACCGCTCCGGTTGCGCGAACCTGGGCCGCAGCGTGCAACGCCATTGCGCGCAGCTCAGTTTCCCGGGTGGCGCGGAAACCGTGAACGTCGCAGACGATACGCTGCCCTGCCGGCAGCCTTCTTCCAAATGCCTGGTTAACGAGGTGTTGCAGCGCTTCGAGCAGTTCTCCGCCCTCGGCCTGGAGCAATTCAGCATCCCTGCCATCGAGGTTCAGCAGGCACCGATCCGCAGCCTGCTCAGTCGACACCTCAAGCGCAAGTCCCGCTTTCGCTAGAACCGACTGAAGAAAAGTCCCGGCTTGTTCACAAGTCTCATCCATCTTTAATCGAACTCCACCAATGCTTCTAAACTGTTACGCCTTAGCCGGCGCCAGTTTTTTAGTCGGCGCTGCCGGCGGAGGCTCCGCATCACCCTCGGACTTCGTCAGGTGATTTATCAGAAACTGCTGACTGAAACCTACAATGTTTCCTACCAGCCAGTAAAGTAACAACCCTGAGGGCGCGCCCCACAAAACGTAAAGCATAAACAGAGGCATCCCGATAGCCATCATTTTTCGTTGCAGAGGATCTGCCGAAGGTGCTGGCGTAATCAATTGCAGGACGATCATGGTGCCGGCCATGAGAAACTCGAGTATATGAAGTGGATCGCCGGCCGAGAGATCCGGTAACCAAAGGAACGTCGCCTGGCGAAAATCGAGAGAGATCGTGATCGCGCGATACAGTGCGAAGAGAAAGGGCATCTGGATAAGCAGAGGCAAACAACCCCCCAGCGGATTGCCTTCTTTCATCAGCCGCAACTGCTCCATCTGGAGCTCCTTCAATCGCGGATCGTTCTGTTTCATTCCCTTGATCTTCTCTTGCAGCTCTTTCATTTTTGGCGCTAGCTTCTGCGCCTTCTTCATCGCCTTCGAGGAGCGCCATTTGAGAGGGAAAAAGAGCGAGTAGATAACGATGGTAAAGAGGATGATTGCGACGCCGTAACTACCAGTGACTTGATGTAAAAAGCGGATGGATTTCAGAATCGGAACGGCAATTGGGCGCGACAGCCAACTGAACCAGCCATAATCAATCAGGCCGTCAAGGTCGACACTTCTTCCAACAGACTTTTGAAGCTTCTCCCCAGTGCCCGTCAAAATGTAATGGTCTTTGGGCCCCACATAAAGCGTGGTTTTCGACCCGTCGCTGGTGATGGGCACGAAAGCCGAGATTAAGTATCTGCTCTCTTGTGAGCCATTGGTCTGGTGGTTATATTGGATCGTACGATACTCAAGACCTTCTAATCTCTTCGAAGGTATCGCCACCATCGCGAAGTAGGTATCACCTACGCCCGCCCAATCCACGGGTCCCGCAAGACTCATGCGATCCGGGCTGTCCTTGTTAGCGTTGATTGCCGCCGACGCATGACGCTCAACCTTATCCCCAACGGCCGCGATTGCTTCAGGTGCTACGGAATAAAACGTGTAGTGTTTGATCCCCTGGTCACCAGTGCCAGGTCCAATTTTGAGCTTGACGTGGGGGATAACCTGGTCGCCGCGCTTGATCATCACTTCTAAGTCAGCGCTATACCGCTCGGCGTCAAACGTAAACCTCTTCGTCACGTTTAATCCGGTTCCGCTGTCACGAAGTAGAAAAGTGAACGATCTTTTCTCATTCGCACTCAGCGTGATCTCAACGTCGCCCGTTGGGGTGTCTACACCCTCGACCTGGTACTTGGTCGTCGCCAGAAGCGTATCGAGAGAGCTATCGCCAGTAATAATCTGCAGAGGTGCTTCGCGCGGTTGGCGCTTTAGCCCCTCGGGCGAAATCAGCTCCAATGGAACCTTATTGTTCTTATCTCCAGCAACGGAATAGATCTCCCGACCGCTGTCCTTATTCTTCTTAATGATCCAGCTAACTACGTCCGAACCTAGGCTATCCAGCTTAGCCTCGAAGAGAGGCGTCTTAATCCGCAAATTTCTGCGCTCGACTTGCTCCGGCGCATCCACCGATGGAGTTGAATTAGGCGCCGCAGGCGCGGGACTTCCTATGGGATTCGCCGGCATTACCGTGGGTGAAACGGCGGGCAAGGTCTCCGGCGGCTTGTCCTGTGAGGGAGGTTTCACAGGGAAGAGATAGCTCCACGAAAAAAGGATCGCCGTGGAAATCAATAACGCCAGTATCAAACGCTTCTGTTGCATCTTGGATTAGAAGGTACGCGCCCAGACTATGCCGAACTCCTCACTTCAAAGGATCATACCCACCGGGATTGAAAGGATGGCAGCGCAATAGCCTTCTTAGCGCGAGCGAACTTCCACGGGGTGCTCCATAACGATTAATGGCCTCCATGGCATACTCTGAACAGGAAGGTACAAATCTACAAGCAGACGGAAGCAGAGGCGACAGAGCTAGTTTATAAAACCTTAGGAATGAAATTAAGATTATCTTCACGCGGTTGTGCTTCAACCACAGAGTCGGCTGCTTCTTCGCTCTCCACTCGAGCGATCATCTGCTCCAACTCATCAGTTGGTCGTCGAGTCTCAAGGGATAATAGTGACCTTCTGGCGTTCAGTACCCAATCGTATCTTTTCTTCAATCGGTCAATGCGCGGTTTCGTAAGCCTGAAAGCCTCACGAAGCAAACGCTTGGCCCGGTTTCGATCTACTGCCCTGCCGAGCGCCTTTCGCGAAGCAGTGATCCCCAATCGATGTTGTGTTAGGGAATTCGGTAGCACAAAGACCGTCAGGAGATGGCCCTCGTAACGCTTCCCGGTTCGATAAACCCGCAGAAAATCGCTGCTACCGCGAAGGTTCGTTTGCATAAAGCGAAGGTTAGTAATGAGCCGGCGTGAGACGCTTTCGCCCCTTTGCACGCCTCCGTTTCAACACTAACCTGCCATTCTTGCTCGCCATTCTGGAGCGAAAGCCATGAGTCTTGGCTCGACGCCTGTTGTTTGGCTGAAAAGTGGGCTTAGCCATCTGATTAAAATCCCCTCCTGCGCGAAAACGGTAAGACTAACTGCCGCTGTCGCTTCTGTCAAGAAACCCACTAAACTAAAAGTCGCGCGGCTCCAGCGTCCGTAAACGCACCAGCCTCATGGTCACAGGAGTCCAGGGCCTCAAATATTTACAACCGAGGGACGCCCATCGACTCCTCCAGACAGATCCTGGGAGCACCCTTTCTAGTCTTCTCGAGACCTTTTTTCCAAGAGCGTGTTTTATGCCGGATCGCCCGCTTGATCACATACGAACTGTGTGTTAGTCTCCGGGTTCCCGAGTAGCAACTCTCGCTAAATAGTTGATAAATATAAACTTAAAGCATCACTTTAGGGGTTGGGCTGTTTTCCACAGAGCTGAGGAAAAGCCTGTGGAAAAAAGTTGGCGGCACTAGCGGTGAATCTCGCAACCTCTACCGGAAGCGTTGTTTGCCACTCTTTTGGTAAGGCTGTTGTACAAAAGAAAGCTGCGGGTGTAATGACCGGTTTGATTTTCGAAGACGGTGTCTGGGATAGGATTCTAGAATCCATCAGGAAGAAGATTAACGGAGAGACGTTCGAAACATGGTTCAATGCGATTGAGTTTCGAGGAATCGATAGAGGTGGCTCTGTTGTCCGACTTTGCGCGCCCAATCAAGTGATTAGGGACTGGGTAAATCGGAACTATTCCGAGTTACTTGACCAGTCTTTATCAGAAGTGAGTCTCGGTGGATATAACGTTGATTGGGAAGTAGCAAACGAAACGCCCCAAGGGGTTCCTAGTTCAAGTACGATCGGAAACGACCCCGGTACCGAGCTGGCCCCCGGAACCGAAGGCTACGTACGTTCCGGCTTAAAAATAAATCGAGGATCACCCCACTTCGCCACTGCGGTTGCCCCTACCCCTTTGAGTACGGTTTCAGAGCCGTCCCTCAATTCAAAGTATACTTACGATAGTTTTGTTGTCGGTTCCTGCAATCAGTTTGCTCATGCAGCATCATTGGCGGTAGCGGAGGCGCCTGGCAGGACCTATAACCCTCTCTATATTTATGGCGGTGTTGGATTGGGTAAAACCCACCTGATGCACGCCTGCGGTCAGGCGATAAAGAAGCGTAATCCCCATCTGAAGCTGTGCTATTTATCGTCAGAAAAGTTCATGAATGAGCTAATTAACGCCATTCGCTATGACAAGACTCCGGGCTTTCGCGAGAAGTACAGATCCGTCGATGTGCTATTGATCGATGACGTCCAGTTCATGGCTGGAAAGGAGCGTACTCAGGAAGAGTTCTTTCATACATTTAATTCTCTGTACGACCAACAGAAGCAAATCGTTATTAGTTCCGACTGCCCTCCGCGCGAGATCCCGACGCTTGAAGAGAGATTACATTCCCGCTTCGAGTGGGGACTGATCGCCGACATCGAGCCTCCAGATCTTGAAACCAAAGTTGCCATCATCAACCGCAAAGCTGAGATCATGGGAGTGACAATCCCCGACGATGTAGCCCTGTTTATTGCCACAAGAGTAAAGAACAATGTTCGTGAACTTGAAGGCTCTCTAGTGCGGCTTATTGCTATATCTTCGTTGCGCGGGGATAAGATCTCCAAGATTTTGGCACAGGACGCAGTTCGTAACATAGCTGGTGAAGAGGAATCTGGCGTAATTACCATTCAGCAGATTCAAAAGATCGTGGCTAACAACTTCAAGATGCGGGTCGACGAATTAATCTCAAAGAGTAATGCCCGCCAGTTCTCTCGGCCTCGTCAGATCGCGATGTACCTTTGTAAGAAGTTAACCAAGCATAGTTATCCAGAGATTGGTAGGGCATTCGGTGGTAAGCACCATACTACGGTTATTCACTCGTTTGCTAAAATCGAATCTCTAAAGTCCATGGACTCCGGTCTTCAGCAACTCGTCAACGAACTCACTGAACACCTTGAGAAATAAAGGCGGGGCCAGTCCACAGGGGGATAGCGAGGTCTAATTCTGCCAGACAGGGAAGATAGGCACTTTAGGAACGGAATGTCACAGGCCTCGCCGTAAAACGGTTGGTGAAAATCCGCTAGTGCGGCTGTTTAATTGTTTTCTACAGATAGCGATCGTTAGTAGGGTTTTATTTCACAACCCATGTGGAGTTGAAATTAATGAGTCTAAGAAGTTTAGTTAGTTTTCCTCATATCAACAGGGCACTATTACTACTACTAGAATTAGAGATAGTTATTTTTAGTTAGCAGCAGCCATATTTACATCGTGAGCAGCCATTCAACGATTAAGGAGAGTGTAAGTCATGCAGTTCGTCGTTAGTAAACAGAACCTACAAAAAGAACTCGGTTTCGTCCAGGGAGTGGTAGAGAAAAAGAACACCATTCCAGTTCTTTCAAATATTCTGATTGAGTCTATTGGTGAGAACACAATCAGGATCACCGGAACCGACCTGGATGTCACCATTCGCTGTGACATGGACGCAGAAGAGATCAGTACTCCGGGTTCTATCTGCGTGCAGGCGCGAAAACTCTTCGAAATTGCCAGACTGCTTCCCGATGCCCCAGTGAGTTTCAAAAAGGAAGATAACGATTGGGTTACGGTCAAATGCGATCGCTCGAAGTTTAAGATGGTAGGGGTTAGTCGCGACGCATTTCCGGAGGTCCCTACTTTTAAATCTGCTCCGACAAAGATTTCGGCCGGTGTTCTAAAGGCCCTAATTGATCGGACAATCTTCGCAATAACGCAGGAAGAATCGAGATACACACTGTCTGGCGCAAAGTTTATTTTGGATAAGTCAGGGGCCAAAATGGTTACGACAGATGGTCACAGGCTCGCCTACGTGGAAAAAAAAGAGGTTGCAAAAAACGGCGCTAGCGACACACTTGACACGTTAATACCTCGAAAAACATTGGCTGAGCTGACGAAACTAACCGCCGGTTTTGACGCGGAGATCAGTTTGGGGATGGATGAGAACCATATCTATTTTGAAGTGGGTCCCAGACTATTAATCTCCCGAATGCTCTATGGGCAATTTCCAAATTATGAGATGGTAATGCCCAAGAACAACGATAAATTAGTCGAGTTTGATAGTGTTCTGCTGAATCAGGCCATTCGGCGTGTGGCTCTAATGGCGGACGAACGCTCGCATGCTATCCGCTTTCATCTTGAGCCGAATCAGTTGGTCATCAGTTCCCAGAACGCCGAGGAAGGGGAAGCTCGCGAGACTATCCAGGCCGAATATACTGGCGAGGAGACCGACATCGGCTTCAACGCGCAATATCTGCAAGACTTCCTCAACGTGATGGGTGACGGCAAGGTTGCTTTTGAGTTCAAAGACGGAAACTCCCAAGCTCAGCTTCGTCCGGCTGAGGGCGGCGACTATGAATACAAATATGTGGTAATGCCGATGCGCATCTGAGTAAGACGGTTTCTCCGCGTACACTCACCCTGATAATTGGCGAAGCGCTGTCCCACAGTCGAGGGGGAGGGCGCTTTTTATTGTGTGCCTCCAGTGCTCTCAGTACTCTCTCAAAATCCCCATCGTGCTAAAATTCGAACCATGATCCTCGAGTCTATTGAGGCACACCACTTCCGCAACTTGAGCGGAAAGATCCTCTGGGGCTCCGGGCTTAATATTATTTTCGGAAACAACGGCCAGGGTAAGACAAATTGGCTGGAGGGAATCTATCTTCTCTCCAGAACGAAATCTTTCCGCACTCAGCGTCTTCAGGAATCAATAAGGTTTGGCCAGGAGATGGCCTTCGTAAGAGGCAATGTCTCCAGCGGTGAACTTGTGCGAGATCTGCAGGTTACACTCCAGGGCAATATGAAATCTATTTTGGTCAATGGCAAGAGGGACCAGTTGGTAAGATATCTGGGCCAACTGCAGGTCTTTGCCTTCACTTCCAATGAACTCGAAGTAGTTAGAGGAATGCCTGAGGCGAGAAGACAATTCATTGATCGTGGAGTCGCTTCTTTGAGACCGGCCTACGTGCAAACCCTTTCCAGTTACAAGAAGGTGCTCAAACAGAAAAACCGAATTCTTCAGGACTCGGTTGAGACCGGGCGGAGCTTGGCCGAGGCAGAGGATCTGGTTGCGCCTTGGAACGAACAGTTGGTGAAGCTCGCACATCAAATACATCAGTCTAGAACAGACTACATTGGGCAGATAAACGACGTTTTGGAGCGCGGACTTTTCGAGCGGCGTGAGATTCAAATCCGATACGTTTCGTCGCTGGACGGCAAGGGCGATTTGCAGGATTACAAGTCGCTGCTCGACCACCGGCTGGGTCTTCGACTTGAGGCCGAGCTATCCGCCGGCCGGGCCCTCATAGGTCCGCATCGCGACGATTTAGAAATACTTCTGGATGGGCACGAGATGCGGGTTTATGGGAGCGCTGGGCAACAGCGTAGCGCATTGCTATTATTGGACTTAGCGGCAATCTCGGTGTATAATTCCTGGCATCATGATTATCCGCTTTTTCTCATCGATGATGTGGACGCGGAACTGGACGAAAAGAGGATAAACATTCTACTGGAATACCTTGAAGGTCGCACTCAGACGTTCATTACAACTTCGAAACGCTCCCACGTCCAAGCATTCATGTCGAGAGCGAGTGTGTATGAAATTGACGACGGTAAAGTGACGAACGGCGAACCGAAAAGAAACTCGGTTTCCACGGCTTTAGCCTAGGAAGTAGTTGCCCGGAGCGTGCCAGACCAAACAAAAACACTTACTAGCAACAGTATTGATTTGAGTTAAGGAGAACAGCTTGGCCATAGCGGAAATAACGGCGGACAAGAAGTACGATTCCTCTTCCATCACAATTCTTGAAGGGCGAGACGCAGTCCGAAAGCGCCCGGCGATGTACATCGGTTCAACCGGAGAGTTAGGCCTTCATCACCTGGTTTATGAGGTTGTCGATAATTCAATAGACGAAGCGCTGGTTGGATATTGCGACACCGTCGAAGTAACAATTCATCTCGACAACTCGATTACCGTAATCGATAACGGGCGCGGAATTCCGGTTGACGAAATTAAGAAAGAGAAAAGGTCAGCTGCGGAAGTGGTTATGACCAAGCTTCACGCCGGTGGAAAATTTGACTCCAATGCGTACAAAGTTTCCGGCGGCCTGCATGGTGTGGGCGTATCTGTCGTCAACTTTCTCTCTGAGACCTTACGCCTGGAGATATGGAGAGATAGTAAAACTTACGAACAGGAGTATGTTCGCGGGGTTCCGGTTGTAGCTCTTAGGCAGACAGGAAAAACCAAGAAGCGCGGAACCAAGATCACGTTCAAGCCAGACTCGCAGATTTTCGATCACACCGAGTTTAGCTTCGATAAACTGTCCGAGCGCTTGCGCGAAAAGGCTTTCCTCAACAAGGGCATTCGCATCACGATCAAAGACGAGCGTGAAGAGCCGGAGCGTTCTCACGAGTTCTATTACAAAGGCGGCATTGCGGAGTTCGTGAAACATCTCAACAAGAATAAGACCACCCTTCACGACAAGCCTATCTATTTTGAAAAGGAAGGCGACAGCCTTTCGATCGAAGTTGCTATTCAGTACAACGATGGCTACGACGAGAAGGTTTATTCCTTTGCGAACAATATAAACACGGTGGATGGTGGCTCTCACCTTTCAGGTTTTCGTTCGGCCTTTACGCGAACGATCAACGCTTACGCCCAGTCGTCTGGCCTCGCGAAGAACTTCAAGAGTTCTTTGACCGGGGATGATGTTCGCGAAGGTCTGGTTGCGGTTATTTCTGTCAAGCTGCCTCAACCCCAGTTTGAAGGGCAGACTAAGGGAAAGCTCAACTCAGATGTGAAGGGGGCCGTGGAGTCGTTTTTAAACGAACGGCTAACGGAATTCTTTGAACAGAATCCCACAGTTGCCAGAAGGGTTGTAGGCAAGTCTCTCGACGCTGCCCGGGCCCGCGAGGCTGCTAGGAAAGCGCGTGAAATCGTACGCAAGGGCGCAATGGGTTCAACCATGCTCCCAGGAAAGCTGGCTGATTGTCAGGAGCGCGATCCAGCATTGTCGGAGATTTACATCGTCGAGGGGGACTCGGCAGGTGGATCAGCTAAACAGGGACGCGACCGGAAGAACCAGGCGATTCTCCCGCTCAAGGGCAAGATCCTTAATGTCGAGAAGGCACGATTCGACAAGATGCTGGGGCACAGCGAAATCAAATCGCTCATCATGGCGCTGGGAACGGGGATCGGGAAAGAAGATTTCGACGCCAGCAAGCTCCGCTATCACAAGATCATTCTGATGACCGACGCCGATGTCGACGGTTCCCACATCAGAACACTGTTGTTAACTTTCTTCTATCGACAGATGGCCGAGCTGGTTGAAAAGGGATACGTGTACATCGCACAGCCACCCTTATTTAAGGTGAAGCGGGGCAAGA
>JBPCMM010000071.1:0-12224 GCA_051002255.1 Pyrinomonadaceae bacterium | reverse complement strand
TCGGTCCGACCGCGAAGTCATTCGGAAGGCCGGCGAACGTGGTCTATCAGTGGCTGATTATGTTGAAGCAGAATGGGGCCAGGCCGGCCGCTCTCACAAGACTGTCGCCCGCATGCGAGAGGTCGGGTCCATTCCGGACCCGCTGGGGACGGTGTGCGAGATTGGTCCCGGATCAGGCCGATACGTTCAAAGAATATTTGAAATCGCGTCACCTATGCGGTACGAGATTTACGAGATTGAACGCAATCGCGCCAAATGGCTCGCGCAAACCTATCCAGTCGTCGTGCTTCCGACGGATGGGGAACATCTAGCGGGCACGCCCGACAAGAGTGTTCAACTGGTGCATGCCCACGGAGTGTTTGGATCACTGAAGGTGATTTCCTGTTTCGCTTATTTCAAAGAAATCGCGCGCATCACTGCACCAGATGGCTATGCCGTTTTCGATATCATTTGCGAGCAGTGCATGAGCGACGATGAGGTGGACGCCTGGCTCAAAACTCCCTTGCGTTATGTGAACCTTCTTTCGAAACAACTCCTCGTGCAATTCTTTGAGAAGCGCGGTTTTTCTTTGGTGGATGACTTTCGCTTCCCGCTCATGATTTTCGGACACTCCCTTTACCTTGTCTTCAAGAAAACGAGTGCCTAACGCTTCCTGGGTTGTATTCCTCGATAGGGCTCACCGCCGATTCGCGGATCTAAAATGGCGAGTCACGGCGGTAATGGCCAGGCTAAACCTGTGGTGGCAATTGCCACGACCTGTGGCAGACGATTGCGTACGTTTCTCACAATATGTCACCGTGCGCGACCAGACGAAGATCGCCGTCGACATCTATAGGCCCGCTCGAAAGGGCGTGGTTCTCGATGACCCTCTGCCGGTCGTGTGGACTTTTGAACGATACCATCGCGCACGTTTTGAGCGGGGTCGGCTTAGGACTCGTCTTGATAGTGAACTCTGGCTCAAGTTGTTCGTTCGATATGGGTATGTTGTCGGCATCGCCGACGTGCGCGGAAGCGGCGCATCCTTCGGTAATCGTGCTGGCTTAATTTCGGAACAGGACCGGTGGGATGCCTACGACATCACGGAGTGGTTCGCCGCCCAGCCCTGGTCGAATGGCCGCGTCGGTATGTTTGGCAAGTCCTTCATGGGCATGATGCAGTACCTGGCGGCGAGTGCGGCGCCGCCTCACCTCTTTGCCATATTCCCCGAGAAAACAATGTTCGATCTATATTCGTTCGGTTATTCCGGCGGTGTGTTTCGGGACGATTATGCCCGCCACTGGGGTGACAACACCAACGAACTCGATCGCGCAAAACCTGCTGCTCCCGTGGATGACGACGCAGACGGAAAGATGCTTTCCCAGGCCATCGCCGAACATGAGCGTAATTGCGATATCAATCAATTTTTTTTCCACCTGCCGTTTCAAGACAGCAAGGGTGGCGCCGGCAATGTCTTGCCCTATCTGGAGCAGTCTCCATCTCGACATCGGGCCGCAATATCAGAGTCCGGGGTCGCTATCTACCAACTCGCCGGTTGGTTCGATTTGTGGCCGCGCGACGCACTGCTGTGGCACTGCAATTTGTCGAATCCACGAAAACTTTTACTCGGTCCATGGGCGCATACTCAAGATAGTGGCTGGAAGCTCTTCACCGAGCGCCTCCGTTGGTTCGATCATTGGTTAAAGGGGGTTGAGAACGGTGTCATGAACGGGGCCCCGATTAAGTACCACACTACCGGTGCACCGAGAGGCGCCGAATGGCGTGCGGCGGATCAATGGCCACTCCCGAACGAGCAACCCACCCGTTTCTACTTTGAAGCATCGCGCTCGAACGAAGCGGCTACCACCGGCTTGCTGAGCAAGTATCTACCGGCTAACCAGAATGGTGAAGACTCATACTACGTCGATTATTCGACAACCTCCGGCGAGGGCACGCGGTGGAAGAACGGCTATGGCCGGGAGTTTGGATATTCCAACATGGCCATCAACGACGCGAAGGGATTAACTTACACGACACTGCCGCTGCCCGATGATGTTGAAATTACGGGTCATCCGATTGTCTGCTTGTGGGTAAGCTCCACCGTGAAGGATGTTGACCTTTTCGTTTATCTGGAGGAAGTCCGCAGGGGCGGTTATTCGGAATACGTGACGGAGGGGATTTTAAGAGCTTCTCATCGAGCCGAGGCGGAGCCGCCTTTCAACAATCTTCGCCTGCCTTATCATCGCAGTTACGCGGGAGAGATAGCCGAACTCCCCGAATCAGAAGCGGTCTGGCTAAGTTTTGATCTCCACCCTGTATCCTGGGTTTTCCGACGTGGTCGCCAGATTCGAGTGGCGATCACGGGCGCCGATGTGGATAATGCGTCAACTCCGGTCATCGATCCACCGCCCAAAATAAAGTTTTACAGAAATGCTCGATACGCCTCTTACATCGTGCTGCCGATCATTCCCTCCTTGAGCCGAACTCGTGAGTGACTTAAGGCGCGTATTCCTAGCCAACACCTTGTATGGCAGCCTGGGTCTCTACACGGACTATGCTGCCGCTCTAATCATCTCCATCATCATCGCCCGGCATCTCGGCCCGGAACAGTACGGGACATATACTCTGCTGATTTGGATAAGCTCGGTCGGTGTCGTTGTTTCGAATAACGGTATAACCACCGGCGTGATGAAGTTCGTAGGAGAGGCTCGGGGAAAGGGGGCTCCAGAGCTAGCTGGAAGTGTGTTGCTCTATCTGGAACGATTGCAGCTTCTTAGTTCTATTGCGACATGCGCAGTCTTCGGCGTCATCATCGTCCTGGCGGAGCGAATCGTCGCCGACACGCGGGCACAGCAGCTTCTGTGGATCTTGCTGCCCGCCGTGGCGCTGAGATCGCTTTATGTTTATTACATTTCTGCCGCTAAGGGATTCGAGAACTTTCGCTTGGCCGCACAAGTCCATGCGTTTGTCGCGCCGCTCAGTCTTGTCATCGTGCTGGTTGTGGGGCAACGGGGTGGAACGCTGAAGGATTTTGTCTACGCCTACGCGTTGATCTGCTTATTGTATGCCTGGGCGATGCGCTTCGCACTGTTTCGAAGGTTTCGGCGGCCACAAACCACCATTCGGAGCGAGGCACTTGTAAGCCGAATCCACAGGCATGTTCTGTACGCGTCTGCGATTGTGGCTTTGGAGCTGCTGGTGCTGAGACAAACGGAACTGTTGTTTCTCGATCGCTTTTCCACACAAGAAAACATCGCCTATTATGGGCTCGGCCGCTCGCTCTCCGCTAGCGCAATGCTTCTCATACCAGGAGTAGTGACGGCACTACTGCTGCCTGTGATGTCGAGGACCTTTGGTGAAGACCCGAGCTTGCTCGGTCGACGGTTTCTCGCGGCGACGCGGTATATCCTTATTTTGGCCGTTCCCGTTGTGACGCTGTGCGAGGTGTTTGCAGCGGATGTGATCACCATTCTCTACGGTAAAGATTATGGGCCGGCCGTCTTGGTGTTTCGGGTTGCGGTCGCAACGTCCGCCGTGGGCGTCATCTCGTCGAGTGCATCAAGTTATCAATTGGGTACCGACCGCCAGCCGGTGATTGTGAGAATTATGGCAATGGTGACGGCTCTAACCCTTATCCTGGATTACGTCCTGATACGTGCGTATGAGCTGAAGGGAGCGATTGCCGCGGGAGCATTCGGGTCAGTCTTGCTGGGTGCCGGTCTTCTCTGGCACGCCTATAATACCCTGCATGTTAAATTCGACTTCTACACGTACGTGAGAGTCATTGCTGCGGGTGCCTTGTGCGCAGTACCCGCGGTGATCGCACAAAAAACTTTGCCCTTCTGGATCGCGCTGCCAGTTGGCGGATTCCTTCTTACGGCGACTTACTGTGCGCTTACTGTTTTGTTGGGCGGGTGGACCCGCGAGGATTTGCGATCGATGCGCGCCCTGACTAATAAGATACCTCGCTGGTTAGGGAAACCGATTGGTGCGTTTTTGCGCGGAGCCGAAGAAGCGATGACCCTGGCCCCGAAGGAACCGATTGGGCAGGATGCGGAAAGAAGGCCATAGATGAGCGGGCTTGCAGGATGTTTCTTCACCGGTGAGGTCGGGTGCGTAGAACCGGCAAGAAGCGGACTCGCCAGCACTTTTGCTGGACTAAACCGCGACCCACAGAGCTACGTAGACGGTGATGTTGCGCTGTTCGTTGCGAGCCATTCCGCCCGAGCAGGATTTTCAGGCTCGTTTGCCGAGCTGATCGAATCCGATCAGTATGTTCTAGCCCTCGAAGGTTACATTCTCAATCTCTTGGACCTCGTGGGGGCTGGAGACCGGGATGCCCAATCATCGAGAGGTGAAGTTCTCCTCAAGATATTTGCACGCCACGGGGCAGCGATTGCCGAAAAGCTCAACGGCGGCTACAACTTCGTTATCTGGAACAAATCCGAAAAGATCGCCACGGTAAGTAACTGTAAGTTTGGTCAGCGAAACCTTTACACAATCCCGACTGGCGGTGGCATCACGATCGCGTCAGATCTGCAAGCTTTGAAACAGCTTTCAGGCAAAGCATTTGAGCTCAATAGCGACACTGCCTGTATGAGCTTTCTTTATGGAGGTGTTTACGGGAGCGCTACGCCGTTGAAAAACGTAACGAAGGTCTTGCCAGGCTCGACTCTAATTGTCCGAGCGGGTTCCGTTACAGAGTGTTTTGCCCGGGACATACCGAAGGCCCACACTTCCTCCGTCCGACGTGAAAAGGGTTTCTACGTGAATCAACTGGATACGCTGATGCGCCAAGCTGCATCTCGACTTGGAAGCGCGGCTGACACGCATGCCGTGATGGTCGGCAGCGGTGTCGATTCCTCTCTTGTAGCAGCGTATGGCAAAGGAGAAATAAAGAACCTGGTTGCGGTCACACAACAGATGCCCGGCGACCTCGATGAATCGAAAGAGGCCGCGCGAATGGTCAAGGCCCTTGGAATACCCCATAAAATTGTCTCATATGAACCATTGGCTGGTGATTTGCTCAAGGAGATTTCTGCGTTCGTCCGTATTGTGGAAGAGCCCGCCTATTGGAATCAACTTGGACCTCCGCTACTGCACTTGTTGGGTTCCCTTCGCGATCTACCGCAATCGTTCTTAACCGGCGCCGAAGGTGACTTATTGTTCTACTTTCGCTCCCCGAGACGAGCATCTCTCGCACAGATCATAAGAAACGGTTTGTTTTGGCCGGTTGCTGATTACACGGCGCGACGACTCGTCAATCGAGTAACACGTCACACATACATTGTGGGAAGCGACTTCGATCTGCTGGATCGAAGCTTAATGCGGAGGCACATTACTGTGGACTGCACAGCCTGGGAAAGTGAGCCGGGCTTCTACAATCCATCATATGCCCACCTGGAGGCAGGGCCGAACGCCCAACGCCATTTCATTAACAATGGGTGGCAAAACGTTCGGATCATCAGCCAACTCGCTCGGGAAGTTGGCTGCGAAGTCTTCTTTCCTTACCTGGACGACGATGTAGTCTCCTGCGTGTTGTCGTTGCCAGATGAGATGAAGATCAATAAGATCCTCTTAAGGATACTACTCGCCAAGTTTCTTTCTCCTGACGCCGTGCCGACGAAAAAGAAGGGGTATTGGGCACACACCATAAAATGGCATTACGAGATCGGTGCTCTCGAGGGTGTACTCGATCTCATGTCTCAGCGTAAGACAATCGAGAGGGGAGTTTACAATCCGCAGGCGCTGCGGGCGTTGATCGATGCGTACGCAAGTAAGGTCGCGCAGCCGCGCTTTCATCCTGTCCTTTGGCAGTTGTTGGTATTTGAGACGTTCTGCAGAGAGTTTGTGGACGGAAAATGAATTCAGGTTGATTAAGATGCATGTTCTAAGTCTTCTCGAACGCACGGTGAACGGCATACTGGAGCCATTGGGCGTCCGGGTAGTGCGGCGCGGACCTCCGCCGACGATTGGCGGGCGTCGGCTGTCTGACGAAGCCGTGATCGCGCAGGCACGCCGGCAGGGAATATCGGCCGGTGAGTTCATCGAGAATCTGTTTGGGAAAAAGGGGCGGGCTGAGGCAATTATCCAGCGAATGAGAGATAAAGGAGCGCTTTCGAAGAAAGTGTCCACGGTCTGTGAAATTGGCCCCGGTTCAGGACTATATATTAAGCATGTGATGGATCACGCGCCGGTCAAGCGTTACGAAATTTATGAAATTGTGCCAAGCCGAAGCGAGCACCTGGCCAGAGAGTTTTCCGTCGTAATGCAACCGACCGATGGCGAAACTCTTCGAGCCACATCCTCACGGTCGATGGATCTCGTCCAGGCGCACGGCGTGTTTGTCACGCTCGATTTCCTGACGAGCTGTAGTTACTTTCGCGAGATGGCGCGCGTGACTGCCCCCGGTGGGTATCTGGTTTTTGACATCATAAGCGAAGATTGTCTCGATGACGCCGGTGTTGATTCTTGGTTGAACACCCCCTTGCGCTATCCTAGCCTGCACTCACGCGATTATGTGATCCGGTTCTTCAGTAAGCGAGGCTTTTCCGTGGTTGACGAGTTCGTCACGCCCCTTCTCGTTCATGGTTCGTCTCGTTATTTGATATTGCGCTGGCAAGGAGTTGAAAATGAGGGACGAGGATCGCAAAGTACGGAGTCTGAAGCGATTTAGGGGCGCTGAGCGGGAAGCAGTTCGCATCGCCAATGACAGAATAGTGACGCTGAACCCTCCTCCCGGTGGGCATTCGCTACCGTTAATGGTTTGCGCCAACTTTGATGGGGTCAATTTAGCCGCATGGGCTCAAGGCAATGAGCAGCTGATCCACGAGCTGCTGGCAAGGCATGGGGCCATCCTGTTTCGAAATTTCGACGTCTCCGGTCTGTTGGATCTGGCTCAGTTCGTTAGAACCATTTCAGGTGATTTACTCGAATATCGCGAGCGTTCATCCCCACGCACACACGTGATGCACAACATCTACACATCTACAGAATACCCCGCCCATCAAGCCATCTTTCTTCACAATGAGAATTCGTATGCGCACACCTGGCCCCTAAAGCTGTTTTTCCTCTGTTCGGTACCACCCCTTCAAGACGGGGAAACGCCGATAGCCGATTGCCGTCAGATTTTTAACTCAATCAGTCCTAAGATCAGGGATAGATTCATTCAGAAGAGCATCATGTACGTTCGAAACTTCAGCGAGGAGCTGGGCCTGTCCTGGCAGACCGCCTTTGGAACAACTGCTCGTGCAGCCGTAGTGTCGCAATGCCACGAAGCTGGGTATGAGGTTCAATGGACAGGCGCCAACGGACTCAGAACGAAGCGCGTCGGGCAAGCCGTCGCGCGACATCCGCGGACAGGTGAAATCACGTGGTTCAACCATGCTACTTTCTTCCATGTTTCAACCTTGGAGCCTGAGCTTCGTGATGCCTTGCTGGCCCAGTTCGGCGAAGAGGACCTTCCGAATAACACTTATTACGGCGACGGCTCTCCCATCGAGGCTTCGGTCCTCGACGAGTTGCGCCAGGCCTACAAACGAGCGAAGGTCAGCCTTCCCTGGCAGGCGGCGGATATACTCATGCTTGATAATCTGCTGACAGCGCATGGTCGCGAGCCGTATGTCGGTCCACGTCAGATTCGCGTGGCTATGTCGGAGCCTTGTACTGAACAGCCAATTTGACGAACACTATATGCTTAAAGAAATCCTCCATGGCTTTCGACTGTCCCCGTACCAGAAGCATCTGTGGCTGCTGCAGCAAGGAGACCAAGAAGTCCCTTATCTCTGTCAGATCGCTGTTCTGATCGATGGAAATCTCGATTCAGGCCGGCTGCTCGGGGCAATTGCAGAGGCTGTCCAGCGCCATGAGATCCTCAGAACGAATTTTCAGTGCGTGCAAAGCATGAAGATTCCGCTTCAAGTTGTCGCCGATGGCAAGATCGAGTGGGCTGAGCAGCACGACTTGAGTGCCTGGAATCCGCAGGAGCAGTGGGAGCAGATCCATCTGCTCTTTGACGCGGAGCGCCGGGCCTCCATCGATCTGGAACGCGGGACGCTCCTGCGCGCATCACTGGTCTGTCTGTCTTCGAAAAAATACGTACTCATGCTCAGCGCGCCTGCTCTTTGCACGGATAGAAAGTCGCTGGACAAGCTTGTGCGTGAGGTTGGTTGGTTTTACGGCCGCCCTCCGCAGGCGCGAGACGATTCCGGTGAACTGCTGCAGTATGCCGACTTCTCGGCGTGGCACAACGAACTGCTCGAGGCAAGCGCCGACATCGACAGCGCTTTCTGGGTCGCTCAGCGACTGCCCGAAGGCAGTGAGCCGATGTTCCCTTACGAAAAACACGCGAATGGAGAGGCGAGTTTTACACCACAAGTGCTGCGTGAACAACTCCGTTCCGAAATTGCACGGGACATTGAAACACTATGCGTTGAGCATCGGTTTCCGCTGGATCGATTCTTTTTGGGTTGCTGGGCGGCCTTCCTGAGCCGTGTAACCGGATGTGACAAGATCGTTATCGGAACGGTCGCGGACTTTCACCAGTACCAGGAGTTGGAACAGACGCTGGGACCTCTCACGAGTTATCTTCCTTTGAAAGTCGCCTTAGACCAACATCAACGTTTGGGCGATTTGATAGAAGAGATTGGTCATTCTTTGGAGGAAATGTCCGCGCGCCAGGAGTATTTTGCCTGGGAAGAGACTAACGGCCGGAAAGGCCGCCTATCGACTTCGCCGGCCCTCTCGTACTGCTTTGATTTTGTCGGGGAACCATCCCGGTTCGACGTGGCGGACCTGGCATTTTCTATTTGTGAAGATTACGCCTGCATCGGCGATTTCAAATTAAATCTCGCTTGTGTTCATAGAGGCAATTCCCTGACCGTTGAGTTTCACTATGATGGCGATGCCCTATCCCCTGAGCACGTTGAGCATATCGCGGCACAGTTTCATCGATTGCTCGAAAGTGTTCGATGCAATTTTGACTCGAGGATCGCTGACCTCGACATTCTGACGGATGCCGATCGCCACCATCTATTGGTCGACTTCAACAGGACCGATGCAGCGTTTCCGGCGGATCAGTGCGTCCATCAGCTTTTCGAGCAACAGGCGGATTGCACACCGGATGCGATTGCTGTGGCGTTCGAAGACCGCTGCATGTCCTACGCGGAGCTCAATGGCCGTGCAAATCAGATCGCTCATTACCTGCGCCGGCTCGGGATCGGCCCTGAAGCACTGGTGCCGGTGTGTGTCAACCGGTCATGTGAAATGATGGTTGGAATCCTCGGTGTGATGAAGACAGGCGCCGCGTATGTTCCGCTGGATCCGTCGGATCCCGCGGAGCGTCTCAAACTCCTGCTCGAGAATCTTCAGGCGCCTATCCTTCTAACTCGCAAAAGCCTCGCCGGACGCTTCGATGGCTCTGCCCTCACCATTATCGATCTTGGCGATACAGACCAGCTTGCTCATGAGCCGACGGCGAATCTTGCGAGTGGCGTCCGCCCGCAGAATCTCGCCTACGTGATCTACACCTCCGGTTCTACAGGACAACCGAAGGGGGTAATGATTACGCACGAAGGACTTGTCAATTACTTGCACTGGTGCACGCGGGCCTATGACATGCAGGGCGGGCGCGGGTCGATAGTCCATTCGGGGTTTGGATTCGACCTGACAGTCACTAGTTTATTCGCCCCCCTACTGGTGGGCCAGTCCGTGTTACTCCTGCCAGAGGATGGCGGATTCGGGGTTCTTCCTGCTGCCTTACGCAACGAAGGCGATTTCAGCTTCATCAAGACCACACCTGGACAAGTGCAGGTTCTTAACCAGACGATGTCGCCCGATGAGCTTGCTGGCCGCACCCACGTGCTCATCCTCGGCGGCGAACAATTGCAGTCAGAGGATGTTTCATCGTGGCGCGCGCGTGCTCCTCAAACGCGTCTAATAAACGAATATGGTCCAACCGAAACGGTGGTTGGATGCTGTTGCTACGAAATTCCCACGGACGCACCCATTACTGGCGCAGTGCCTATAGGTCGCCCAATCGCAAATACTCAGATCTATTTGCTCGATCAACGCCTTCAACCCGTGCCGGTTGGGGTGCCTGGCAAATTGTATGTCGGTGGCACTTCTGTGGGGCGTGGTTATTTCAATGAACCCGCGCTCACCGCGGAGAAGTTCATCCCTAACCCATTCGGTACCGAACCGGGCGCGCGCCTTTACAACACTGGCGACCTCGCCAGGCTCCGGTCCGACGAGAACATCGAGTTCTTGGGTCGAACAGATTTCCAGGTGAAGATTCGCGGCTATCGTGTCGAAATCGCAGAAGTCGAGCAGGCGCTGGCGGAACATCCGATGGTTCGGCAGTCTGTCGTCATTGCTAAGGATGACGGACTCGGTGCCACGCGGCTGGTGGCCTATATCGTCCCCGATTCTCAAGATTCAGCGCACGTGAAGGCCGCCGAATTGCGCAGTTTTCTTGGCCGCAAGCTGCCGGAGCACATGCTACCCACCGCCTTCGTGCTGCTCAAGGCGATACCTTTGACAGCGAGCGGAAAAGTGGACAGGCAGGCGCTGCCGGACGGCGAATCCGGGCGGCCCGAATTGGGATACGACTACACAGCTCCCCGCACGCTCGAGGAGGAGGTACTGGCCGGGATCTGGTCAGAGGTACTGAAGATCGAGCAAGTAGGTATTGACGACAACTATTTTGTTCTCGGAGGAGATTCCATTCGAAGCCTTCAGGTGGTGGCTCGTGCCCGCAAAAGAGGCTTGAACTTTTCCATTGATCGTCTTTTCAGCCACCCAACTATACGTGACCTTGCTCAATCGCTTCGGGCAAGTAACAGCGCCAGTGCCCCGGTCCCCACGACCCTGCCGTTCAGCCTAATTTCCGAGCGGGATCGTTTGAAGATGCCTCCGGATGTGGAAGATGCCTATCCCTTGACCATGCTTCAAGGCGGGATGCTTTTTCACAGAGCATCTAGCCCGGAGTCATCCATTTACCACGACATCTTCAGCCTGCATCTGAAGGCGCGCCTGGACGTTGATGTGCTGAGCATCGTCATCCAACAGTTGATCAGCAGACACCCCGTGCTGCGGACTTCGTTCGACATTTCGAATTTCAGCGAACCAGTACAACTAGTTCATCGGACGAGTTGTGTTCCTCTGGAACTAGAAGACCTTCGCCACCTCCCACCCGAACTACAGGATCAGCGAGTCAGCGCATGGATTCTAGAGGATAAAGCCCGTGGGTTCGATCCCTCCGGCTTCCCGCTCGTACGTTTTCACGTGCATATGCGCTCGGAACAGTCATTTCAATTCTCGGGAAGCTTTCATCACGCCATCATCGACGGATGGAGTGACGCGGTGATGGTTACTGAGATTTTTGAACATTACTTCTCTGTGCTGAGCGGTGAAGCAATTGACCTGAAGCCGACAACCTCGTCGTTTCGCGATTTTGTCGTCCTGGAAAGAGAGGCTCTGCAGTCGCAGGAACACCAGCGCTACTGGAATGAAAAGCTGAGCGGCTTCACGTTATCCGCGGTGCCGCGCAGACAGTCCGACCAGGCATTGATATCTGCTCCCCGAGTCGTGACGCAAATTGAGGTTCCTCTGGCGGACGAAGTTTCGGAGGGACTGAAGAAATTTGCGCTATCGACAACGGTCCCACTGAAGAGCGTGCTGCTCGCGGCACATCTGAGAGTGTTGAGTGTTATCAGTGGCCAGTTAGATGTTCTGACCTGTGTTGTGTCGAGTGGTCGACTGGAGCACATGGACGGAGAGCGGGTGCTGGGCTTGTTTCTCAATAGTGTTCCCTTCCCTGCTAATCTGTCAGGTGGCTCATGGAAGGATTTGGTATTACAAACCTTCGAAGCCGAGCAGGAGATGCTTCCATTCCGGCGCTACCCTATGGCCGAACTGAAAAGAAGGCAAAACGCGCAGCCACTTTCCGAAACTCTTTTCTACTTCACGAACTATCACGTGTACCAGAGCCTGCAGAGATTCGATGCCGAGCTTTTAGGCTCGAGTTTTTATGAAGAGTCGAGTTTCCCGTTGATAGCAAATTTCAGGCTGGATCCGTTCACGTCGAAACTGTTTCTCGATCTTCAGGGCGATCAAAGATATCTCTCCCGGGAGCAGTTGGAGGGGATAGGAGGATATTACCAGCGGGCGTTAGGGGCTTTGGCTGAGGATGCGGGAGGGCGGTATGAGTTGGTGAGTTTGTTGTCGGAGTTGGAGGAGCGTGAGCAAGT
>JBPCMM010000070.1:0-11214 GCA_051002255.1 Pyrinomonadaceae bacterium | reverse complement strand
TAGTATCCGGTGAAATGGATTTTGTCGAGAAAGCGCGGATTATGGACGGCCCGCGGATCAATCGTGCGCTTGCCCGTTTGGCGTCGGAGATTGTCGAAGAAAATCACGGCGCCGGTGATCTTTATCTTGTAGGCATACGCCGCCGGGGAGTTCCGCTTGCGGAACGCATGGCGGATAAGATTGCCGACCTTGAAGGTGCCCGTCCACCCGTCGGCGTCCTCGACATCACGCTGTACCGCGATGATCTCTCAACGGTAGGAGCCAAGCCTATTGTAAATCGCACGGAACTTCCCGGTGACATCGAAAGCCGAAACATAGTGCTGATAGACGACGTGCTTTATACCGGTCGCACCATTCGTGCTGCCCTTGATCAGCTGATCGATTATGGCCGGCCGCGACGAGTTCAGTTGGCCGTTTTAGTCGATCGGGGCAAAGAGCATCGGGAGTTGCCCATTCAGGCGGATTACATTGGCAAGCTTGTGCCTACGAAAAAGAGCGAGATTATTAAAGTGATGCTGCAGGACTTTGACGAAGAAGAAGGCGTGGCAATAGTCGAGCGACCGTCAGCGGAAACGGGATGAGAAAAGCGGCCAGCGATGGCCGCTTTTTAGTGGCATAGACTTGAGTCTGTGTCGTTAACGATAAAATCACAGACTTCAGTCTGTGCCCCATGAGCACGACTTTCAACCGCAAACATCTGCTGGGAATTCGCGATCTGTCGGCAGAAGAAATCACCTATCTGCTCGACACGGCTGAGACTTTTCGTGATGTCTCGCGGCGCGAAATAAAGAAAGTGCCCGCGCTGCGCGGGCGGACGGTCATTAATCTTTTCTTTGAAGCCTCCACACGCACGCGAACGTCTTTTGAGATTGCCGCGAAGCGACTTTCTGCTGACTCGGTGAATATTAGTGTGTCGACTTCGAGTGTTTCGAAAGGAGAAACGCTTCTCGATACAGCCAGGAATCTTGAAGCCATGGCCCCCGATTGTATTGTTCTTCGGCATTCAATGGCTGGAGCGCCGCATCACCTGGCACGAATGTGCAACGCGCCAATCGTTAACGCCGGCGATGGATCTCATGAACATCCAACCCAGGCGTTGCTGGATGCCCTGACGATTCGGGAATACAAGGGGCGCATCGAGGGGTTGAACATAGCAATAATAGGAGACATCCTTCATTCACGAGTGGCGCGATCGAACATCCATCTGCTTACCAAGCTAGGGGCAACCGTCAAAGTTGCCGGGCCGGGCACGCTCGTACCAGCGGAGTTTGCCGAATTTGTCGAGCACGGTTTGCGCGTTGAGCAACGGATAGAGGATGCGATTGACGGCGCCGACGTAGTGATGATTCTCCGGATTCAACGTGAGCGCCAGGAGGCAGCTTTTTTCCCCTCCTTGCGTGAGTACGCAGTTCATTATGGTCTTCATCCAAGACATCTCGAACGCGCCTCGCGGGAAGTAATCGTGATGCACCCGGGTCCGATTAATCGGGGCATTGAGATTTCGTCGGAGATAGCCGATGGTAGTCGTTCCTTGATTCTGGACCAGGTCACAAACGGAATTGCAGTACGCATGGCAGTGCTCTATCTGCTGGCGCGCGGAAACCACTCCGCACAGGAAAAGGCAAGTGTGAAGCCGGCAGCGAATGGAAAGAGCGTCCGTAAGGGAACCAAGGCATGAAGCTCCTCGTTGCAAATGGTTATGTAATCGATCCATCGCAGGGCTTGAATGCCGGCAAGGATCTGCTGATCGAAGATGGACGCGTTGCCGGTGTGCTCGATCGAGGCGAGACGGCGCCAGAGGACACTGAAGTATTCGACGCAACCGGCCTCATAGTAGCGCCGGGGTTCATCGATCTGCACGTTCACCTGCGCGAGCCGGGGCAGGAATATAAAGAGACCATAGCGACGGGAGCTGCGGCGGCAGTCGCGGGCGGCTGGACCAGCATTTGCGCGATGCCAAATACCGATCCCGTCAATGACACTCCCGCCGTCACCCGGTTCATCCTGGAACAAGGAGAGCGTGCCGGGCTGGCGAACGTATTTCCGGTAGGCGCGCTTACCAAGGGAAGTGGCGGCAAGGAACTCTCGGAAATGGGCGAGCTGAAGAATGCCGGCATAGTTGCGGTCTCTGACGATGGCCGATCGGTCCCCACCGCGGGAATGATGCGGAGGGCGATGGAGTATGCGCGCGGGTTTGACCTGACAGTAGTGGACCATTGCGAGGACCGCTCGCTGAGCGCTGGCGGGGTCATGCACGAGGGACGCTGGTCGCTGACCCTGGGTCTGCGTGGAGTTCCCGCCGCCGCTGAGGAGATCGATGCTATTCGCGATTGTGCTTTAGCAAGGCTTACCGGCGCTAGAATTCATCTGGCCCACGTTTCGACCCGTGGTGCTCTGGAAGCAGTCCGCCGTGCGAAGGAGCTAGGGCTGCGGGCGACCTGCGAGGTCGCGCCTCATCACTGGGCGCTCACCGACGAAGCGATCGCAGATTACGATACCAACATGAAAATGAATCCGCCTTTGCGGAGTAGGGACCACGTGGGCGCTTTGCTGGAAGGATTAAGAGACGGAACGATCGATGCGATCGCCACCGATCACGCGCCACATCATGCAGACGAGAAGAGCCTTGAGTTTGATCAGGCACCTTTTGGTATCACAGGGCTTGAAACTGGCGTTGGTCTGGCATTTGACCTGGTGCATCAGGGGGTCATCAGTCTGGAACGGTTGGTAGAGTTGTGTGCGACCAACGCCGCCCGCATCTTCAGTCTGCAAGAGCGCGGAACCCTGCGCAAAAACTCGTGGGGCGATATCACGATCCTCGATCCTGAACACCATTGGACTTTTGACGTTTCCAGATCGAAATCGAAGAGCCGGAATACGCCTTTTGATGGGCGAAGTTTCAGAGGCGCTGCGGTCGCGACGATTGTTGCCGGGCGCGTAGTATATCTCCATCCGGAATACCGACGCATCACTGAATCAAAACACAGCGCGGCCTCCACGAAGTGAATGTGAGCTTGGCGCAGTGGTTCCGCGGCAGTATCCCGATGTTAAGGGCTCCTCAGCACCTCCAGAATCTCCGAGATTTGTGAGTAACTGTGCCGCTGGTCTATGTTTGCGGCAATACTTGCAGATTTCGTTCTACATCCACCATCACGACGATAGTGAACAGTCGTTTGTTTTGAGAGGTGGCGACCGTAATCTGCGGTTAGCAGACAAGAGAAAACCCGCCACGATCTGCCCCTTCGCAGCGGGTTCTCTTGTTGGTCGCCTACTTACGTTATAACCGAGGCGACCGGGTCGTCGAATTCTTTGGAAGCCCGCCCGCGCTCTCCCCTTCGCTTGCGGGCCTCCATTGCACCGACAACCACGAGGGCTGCCGATCTTTTAAACTAACGAACTTTAGCAGCGGGTAACGAGAGGTTCTGATTCAGGACTACGCCAAACTCCGTGCCTGACTTCACTACTGCCTCATGACCCTTAGAAAATAACGCTCCCGCGACGCCGAGTCCGGCGCCTACTCCAGCTCCGATGCCCGCGCCTTTGCCGCCGCCGGCAATTGCTCCGATGAGCGCTCCCGTCGCGGCGCCACCACCAATAAACACGACATTGCGTTTCGTAGCAGACTTGCCTGAGACCTCGCCCTCGTTATCCGCGTTGACGTTCTCGCCCGTAACATCGGTCAGGTCGCCATTGATGGCTCGCGCGATGCCCGTCGGTAATCTCAAGGACACAAAATGGACTTCAATCGTGCCCGCTTTGCTTTGACGTGAGGCGCGTTTGACGTTTCTCACCCGGCCTACTATGGAGCTGCCCGCGGGAATGACTTCAAAACCGCCGGCAAAAACTGGGTCGACGACAGTCGTTGTAAACTGATCGCCTACGCGAGCTGTTTCGGAAGTTATGGCTTGATTCATACGCACGCGAATCACTTGACCGCTGTTCACGGTGTAATAGGCTATGGCCGGAACCTTCTTTACAATGACGCGTGCCGGGCGACGTAGACGTGGCCGGCGTCTGCTCTGGCCAAAGGCAGGAGCAACCGTTGCCGTAATTAGCGCCACCAGAACCAGTAGCCCTATAGTGAAACGCGATACCGAGCTTTGGAATTGTGCTTTCATCGTCAATCCTCCGTGCGCTCCTGCTTGTTACCGACAGAACTGTTTCGCAAGCCGCGCAGAGACTTTGGCAATGAGCGTGCCACATTCGCACCTGCAGCAGACAAGCAGAGAACCCCAATTATTTCTTGTTTTAGCGTTTCCGTTCCTCCCAGCACAATGGAACCGCAAGATTCGGGTTAGCCGTGTGCGAATGCGTTCGTGAAATTCCGCACGATATGGGATAGATGGACTAATGGTGGGGCCCCGAAGTTGACGGCAGGTGGATTCAGGAGCGGGTAATAAGCTTTAGAGTTGTGAAAAGGGCGAAAGCAGAAGCCTGGAAGGGTCGAGCGAAGCGAACTGTCGAAAGAATCGCAGGCCCGGCGGGCGACAGCAGATCAAGGATCTTGTTCGTGCATTAATCTTCATCAACTATGTCTCTCTCTCTTTTGTCCGCCGGCCAACGTGGTACTCCACGTCAGGCTTTACGCTATCGCCACTCTTCGCTGACTCACCCTCAAATTTTTGCGATTGACTTGAAGCTCGATGCTAACTGTTGCGCGTTTTCGCGGGAGATGGCACACTTGGCCCACAATACTAGGAATCCCCACAAGGTGTTTGCGTTCAGTAAGCTAAAATTTAGCGTCTGACGTCGGAGACCAGGCAGCCAATACGATATGAAACGAATTCTTCTCGTAATCGTAGTCGTAGCTCTCTACATGCTGCATCAGGACTTTTGGTTCTGGCGCACAGCGCATCCGATGGTCTTTGGTTTCTTTCCCATAGGCCTTTTCTATCAAGCCTGCTTTTCTGTGGCCGCCTCACTGGTGATGTGGCTACTGGTGAAATATGCCTGGCCCTCCCAACTGGAACGCGAGATCGAAAAACGAGACTCCGAGGAGGATTCCGCGCATTGATTCCCGCAATAGTAGTCTTCATCTATCTCGCCACAGTTCTATACATTGGTATCTTCGCTTTCCGTAAGGCGAAAGGACGGGAAAAGGCTGAGGATTACTTTCTTGCGAGCCGGTCGCTGGGCCCTTTCGTTTTTCTTTTCTCTCTCTTTGGGACGAACATGACGGCTTTCGCCATCCTCGGTTCGTCGGGTCATGCCTTCACAAACGGAATCGTCACCTTTGGCTTGATGGCTTCGTCCTCCGGATTGATTATTCCGCTGACTATTTTCTTGATTGGCACGCGCGTGTGGGCACTGGGCAAGAAGTATGGCTTCATGACGCCGGTGCAGATGTTTCGCGACCGTTGGGAGTGTGGCCACATCGGCACCGTCATCTTTATCGTGCAGGCCGTGCTGCTCATTCCTTACATCATTATCGGCATCATGGGTGGCGGCACGACTCTAAACGCTATCAGCGGCGGGCTGGTCCCTTATTGGTTTGGCGGCGCGATTGTCGCCATGGTTGTGATGAGCTACGTCTTTTTCGGAGGCATGCGCGGCACTGCCTGGGTAAACACCTTTCAAACGATTCTCTTCCTCCTATTCGGGGCTGTGGCGCTGATTGTCATTGGCGTGGGCATGGGGGGCTTTCGCAATGCCGCGCAAGCCTTGCAGTCTTCTCCAGCTTTGGCGCCGCTGCTTACACGAGAGCGCATCTCGCCCCTGTATTTCTTCAGCTATACCTTCATTCCGCTTTCAGCGATCGCATTCCCGCATATTCTGATATTCTGCCTGACGGCCCGCAAGATGAACCAGTTTAAGAAGACTGTGATCTTCTACCCGCTTTGCATTTTGGCTATCTGGCTGCCGTGTGTGTTCTTGGGAGTGATGGCCAACCGCGTTACCGATGTGCCACAGATACGAGCGAAGCAGGAAGCGCGGCGTGTTCTGGCCACGCAAGGAAAAACAATGACGCCGGAAGCACGCGATGACTTGCGGGAAAAGGCAGCTGGCGATGATGTCATCCTGCTTCTGCTCGAGCGTTACGCTCCATTCTGGCTAGCCGGCCTACTGGGTGCAGGCATCATGGCGGCGGTGATGGCCAGCGATTCTCAGATTCTCGCGCTCTCGACGATGTTTACGGAGGACGTCTTTGCCTTCTACGGGGGCAAGAGGCGTTTCGGTGAAGCTGTGCAAGTTCAGACCGGCCGCATTTTCATCGTTATAATTACGTTGTTTGCCTACACGATTGCTTTGCGCGCGCCGGAGACAATCTTTGAGTTAGCCATCCAGTATGCTTTCTCCGGCTTCGCCGCGCTTTCGCCACTCCTTGTCGCTGCGCTTTTCTGGAAGGGAAGTACGAAGTGGGGGGCACTTGCGGTAGCGGTCTGGACGGCGTTAGCGGTAATTGCTGTCGCTGTTTTTCAGCACACCATCCCTGCACCCGCGCCTGGGCCTTCGACAGTCTTGTGGTCGTTGGGAGGCACTGAAGTTGTCTCAAGAACTCCCGGCGGCACGGCTGTTCTTGGTTTCATGCCAGTGGTACCGATGGTGATTGTCTCGTCGCTTTTGATGATCGTCGTCTCCAAAATCACTCCCAAACCGAAAGATGTGACGCTGGCGAAATATTTTTAGTTAGGAGTGGCCTATCTTGAGAAACGTTTCGACCCTGAATCGATCCACGAACCACACGAACCAATACGAAATGATATTCTTGTCATTTCGTGTGATTGAAATTCCATTGCAATGAAGAAAATAATCCTGGCGCTAGTCGCGCTCACCTGCATCACCTCGGGTATCCTTGGTCAAACGCTCACACCAAAAGGGGACTTGGCCAAGGGCCAGAAAAGCACGACGACTCGGCGCCGCGTCATCAAGACGGACAAAGCGCCACAAGGCATCGGCGTTTACTCTCAGGCTATCGTGGCTGGAGAACTGGTTTTCACTTCGGGACAGATTGGAATCGATCCGAAGACGAGTCAGATGGTTGAGGGCGGGTTTGAAGCGCAAGCTGAACAAGTGCTGCGCAACCTTGGGACCGTGCTGGAAGCGGCGGGAAGCGATATGTCGCAGGTATTAAAGACGACCGTCTTTCTCGCCGACATGGACGACTTCAACAAGATGAATGAGATCTATCGCCGACACTTCAAAGAGGATCCTCCGGCGAGGTCAACCGTTCAGGTGGCGCGCCTGCCGCGTAATGCATTGATCGAGATCGAGGCTATTGCTCTCGTGAAGAGAAATTGAAATTGTAGCCTGAGTGCCTATTAGACTTGAGCGGGGGTAAACCGCCCTTCCCGACCTCGAGCTGATTTTAACTGGGTTCCGACCTTCAGGTTTGAGTGGCTTTCAGAGACCAAGACTGGAGAGCTTTTAAACCTAGTGAAACTTCCGAACCAAAACTTGAGAGACCTTCAAAACTTCAGTGGCGAGTTCAAGTCGGAAAGTCTCTCAGGTCGGGAAAGGGGGTTTACCCCCGCCGGTTGGTTAGCATCTAGCTTCGATTCGTGACTCAATGTCTATCTAGGATTCCCACCACTTCTCATAGACTCATCCCGTTTCGCCTTAAACTCAGAACCGGATTTCCATTCAGGAGACTTCTCGCCCTGCGCGATGCGATAACCGATGGTTGTAAGCAGTTGCGCATCGTCAACCGCGCCCACCAGGTCCCAGTCAGGTTTTATCTCATCAGATATCTTGTGGTAGTCCTTCTCCGTGTACTCGTCGCGCTTTTGCTTGCTGAAGGTCGCATCTTTACCGATGTAGTCGATGCCTGAATCGGTGTAAAGCGCGGGCACGCCTACTTTGGCGAATTCAAAGTGATCGGAACGATAGTAAAAACCCTTCTCAGGCTCAGGATCTTGATTGACGGTGCGATTTTGAGCAGCAGCCGTCTCGCGTAGCAACTCAATGAGCGTGCTGTTATCGTCACCGACCATGGTGATATCCCTGGTTTGACCCCATTGATTGACGCCATCCATGTTGATGTTGGCGAGTGTCTTGTTCAGGGGATAGAGCGGACTTGTGGCGTAGTACTTCGCACCCAGCAAGCCCTTTTCTTCGGCTGTGACGGCCAGGAAAAGGACTGAACGCTTGGGCGGCGTTGCGAGTTTTGTAAAGGCTTCGGCGATCTCCAGGAGTGCGGCGATGCCAGAGGCGTTGTCGAGCGCGCCGTTATAAATTTGATCCCGTTGCAGTTTAGGGTCGCGCCCCAGGTGATCCCAGTGAGCAGTGTAGACGACGTACTCGTTCTTCAGCGCCGCGTCCGAACCTTCTATTTTGGCGACGACGTTGTTGGAATTGATCTCGCGCAAAGTGTTTTTGAGATCGAAGTTGGCCTTGGCGTTGAGGGTCACGGGTTTGAAATCTTTGGTGACCGCGGCCTTCTTAAGCGCATCGTAGTCCTGCCCGCCGGCGGTGAAGAGTTCTTTCGCGCGGTCTGTGGTAATCCATGATTCCACGGCGACGCGATTCATATTCTTGTCCGGCCTCTGAATGTCGAAATTCTCGCGCGACCAGCTTCCCGAAACCACTTCATAGGGATAGCCCGCCGGCCCCGTTTCGTGAATGATAATGGCCGCCGCCGCCCCCTTCTCAGAAGCTATCTCATATTTGTAGGTCCAGCGACCGTAGTAGGTCATCGCTTTGCCTTTAAACATCTTCTCATCAAGCTTGGAAGGATCTGTCGCATCAGGCACGGCAGGATCGTTGATCAACATGACGATGGTCTTGCCGCGCACATCCACGCCCTTGTAATCGTCCCAACCGTATTCGGGCGCAACCACACCGTAGCCGACAAAAACGATATCGGAATTCTCAACCTTCGACTCGGGCACAAATCGACGCGAGACAGCAACGTAGTCTTGAGGAAACTTCAGATCGATCTTTTTGGCGCCGGCTGTAAAAGAAGCAGTGGGCTGAGCTGTGAAACCAGCAAGGGGAACCTTTTGCACATAGGTGCCATCGGGATTGCCGGGTTTGAGCCCCAGCTTCTGAAATTGTTCAGTTAGATATTTGACTGTGAGCTCTTCGCCCTTCGTTCCCGGCCCACGCCCTTCATACTCATCGGACGAAAGCAACTTCGTATGTTGCATGATCGTGTCGCCGCTGATGCTCTCCAGCCCGGGTTTAAGTTCTGGCGTGAGCGCTGCAGTTGTTGTTGCCGGAGCGCTGGTCCTTGCAGGTTGATTTGTTGTCGGTGCTTGCATGCACGCGAATTCAATCGTCAGCAGAGCAGCTAGCAGGCCGGAAGAAAGAATGCGCTTCTTCATATTTCACGTGCCTCGTCTTATTGGGATTTGAACGGAACACTTCTATGCCGAAACCCACCGGCAAGTCAAATGTGGCGCACTGGAGCGCGGGCATCTTGCCCGCAATAGCGCGAAGCGCGAAATCAAAGTGATTGATTCAACGTTGAGTGTTTGCGAAACCTTGAGCGTGCTGGCGCACGCTATGCGGGCAGGATAGCCCACGCTCCATCGGATCAGCCAAAGCAATAGAGCCGTCCATCCTGCGCGCCGATCACAATGCGGCCCATGGCGATAGCGGGTGAAGCGGAAAGCGGTGCGCCGGCAGTGAACTCCCAGAGCTTGGCTCCTGTGGTGAGATTCAGAACGTAGAAACGTCCATCATTCGAACCAACGAACACGCGCCCACCGGCGATGGCCGGAGAAGATTCAACGCGCGCTTGCGTGGTGAATGTCCAGACGCCTTTGCCGTCGGCATTTAAACCGTGGACCATCTTGTCGCGTCCTCCCACGACGATTCGGTCCTGGAACACTGCTGCGGAGGAGTAAAAAGGAAACTTGCGTTGGGGATGCTCGTAGCGCCAACCGATACTGCGATCCTTGAGGTTGACCATTAACACCTCATTGTCGAATGTTCCGTAGTAAGCCGCGTCGTCTTTGAGCGCAGGAGAAGCTCCAGTGTAAGCGCCGGAAGTGACTGTGAAGACTTCCCGCCCATCAGAAATGCGAATCGCGCGAAAAACTTCATCACAGCCGGCAACATAGGCGAGCCCGCCTGAGATGCTGGGAGTTGCATGAACTGGCCCGTTCGTTTTCACTCTCCACAAAAGGGATCCGTTTCGCGTCGAGAGACAGTGAAGGTTCTGATCGTATGAACCAATTAGTACTCGATCTCCCGCTACCACCGGTGACGATTTGATCTCACCCCCTGTCTTATAGGCCCATAGTTTCTGGCCAGTGGAAGCATTGATAGCGTTTAGCCAGCCGCCGAGGTCGCCGATGTAGACCACGCCGGCGCTGAAGGCCGGTGACGATTCGCCAATCGGTGAGCCGGTCGAAAACTTCCAGTAAACGGAGCCGTTATCGAGATTGAGTGCAATGAGTTCGCCTTTCTGCGAACCCACGAAAACCGTCCCGCCAACAATAGCTGCCGAAGACTCGATCGATTCACCTGCTTCGTAAGTCCACAGAGGTTTCAAAGTGGGAGGCACAGCAGCTTGTGAAACACCGGTGAGCCGGTGATTACCGCGAAACTGCGACCAGTTGTCGGCAGGCGTATCCTGCCCCTTGGCGTAAAAACCGAAGACCGAAAGCAGAAGGCAAACGGCAAACGAGAGATTTTTCATTTTCCATTTATCATTTCTCATATTTCTCATTTTTTATTTTCCATTGATTTCATCATTGAGGACCTTGTAACGACCACCTAGTGTCGACTGCCTATGCTTGGGAAACAAGAATCTCTGCGGGTGAAAAATAGAAAATGAAAAATGAGAAATGATAAATGGAAAATGTGACTTATCCTTTTCCCTTTTTCAATAAGCACACTCATAAACCTCCAAGGCGCCAGCCTGATCAAAGGGCCGCGGATTAAACGTCCCAGTCCACTGTTCTGCAGCCTCCTCAGCAAGCATGCGTAAATCTTCTGCCGGAACGCCGGCTGCGCTCAAACTGCCGTGCAATGCGCCCGAAGACGCGAGTTCTTCCAGTCTTTGGGCCAGTGTCTCGGTCGGAGCCGTAGCAGGAGCACTGGTATGAGTGCTGAAAAGCCGCACCAGATCGGCATAACGGTAGGCGGCGACCGCGCCATTCCAGCGCACGACTGAAGGAAGCAGCATCGCCAGGGCCGCACCGTGCACCGTGCTGTAATGAGTGGTCAGCGGATTGGCACAGGCGTGGGTGGCGCCGAGCATGGAGTTCTCGATCGCCATGCCGGCTAAATAGGATCCGAGCTGCATCTCGCCGCGTGCTTCCAGAT
>JBPCMM010000069.1:0-8834 GCA_051002255.1 Pyrinomonadaceae bacterium | reverse complement strand
CGATAGAGCGCAGGGTAAAGGGAGCCGTCTTCGATTTTAAGCAAATCATCGACAGCCGCATGTATTTGTTGAGCTATACCGTAGCCGTGCATAGAATCACGCGACAGCGTTTTAAGAATTAATAGCTCCAGCGTGCCTTGCATCAAATCCGTTCGAGCATTTGCCATCGCAATAGTCTCCCTAGATTATCTAGGGAACAGAGTACGAGCCGTTCCCTGGATTGTCAAGGGAAAGATTTCGCAGCCGCAAGATGCCGAATTAATCAGGGAAGGATCGAATAGAGGCCGCGATGCGGCCTCTGTTCTACAATGGCTTGCGCGGGGCCGAATCGCTACTCAATTTTCTGCACGGTTACAGTGGTCAAAGGCGAATCGCCGGCCGTACGGCTGAACGATACCCAGCAACCAGCCTTCGGATAGCGCACCATCTTATACATCGAGCCGTCCGGCTTGGCCGGTATGTCGGATCCGAATACGTTTTTGGCGGTGGGCATGTCGCGCGCACCGTTCAGGAAGTTGACCGAGATGGCAAAGACTTTGTTTGACTTGTCGTAGAACACCTGAGCCGATTCGTTATCGCTGAATATAAAAAAATCCTGCTCATCACTTTTGTCACTCGGATTATTCAGTTTCTTACGCACTTCCTCCGCAGTCATACCAATTTGAACGGTGCGGTATTCCCGGAATAACGGAGCATTGTCGCCGGAACCCGCGCGAGTTTTCTGGGCTTGAGCAACGCCAAATGGGATGCTGGCCTGAAACAGAAAGGCGGTTAGCAACACCAGGCCTGTGGAGGTTGAGATTCTGAAAACGCGAATCATCGGGGTTCTCCTTTTTGACGAAGACTGCGGTCTGGCCGCGCTAGCGGAGGGCGAGTTGAAGGCCAAGGTCACTTCAGGTTACCGAGGAGGCCTCCCACTCGGGTCCGGATTCTCGGACAATAATCCCGAGAGCTTACCTCTGTCAATGGGAATGGCAGAATGCCAGGTTTAAGTGCGGGTACATCAATTCTGACTGATTCAGATTCCGAGAAACCGGGCAATTGTGGAGTTAACTACGAATAACTGCTTGACTACCAGCAGCTTTTGGCATAGAACCACGGACACGCTCTACTAGATCCCCGCCAGGAGTTTGAACCTATGAAGAAGAGTTACGCACTCGTACTGCTGTTGGTGCTTGCCGCAGCCTGCACCGCACCTCCGACAAATAGAGAGGCTGCTCCGACAAATCGCGCCACCGCAACACCGACCTCAATAGCGCTGTCTGAAGCGGACGCGATTGCCAAAGAGAAAGCCATTTGGGATACGATCAAGAACAAGGACTACGAGGCCTTCGGCAACATGCTGGCCGACGATCAGCTTGAGGTGCTTCCGGATGCCGTGCGTGACAAAGCCGCGTCTATCGCTGGCGTTAAGGAATTCGAGCCTACTGAAATCACTTTTTCCGACTGGAAGTATCTGCCCATCGATAAAGACGCGGTGGTACTGGCTTACCACGTCGACCTCAAAGGAAGATTCAAGGGTAAGGAGTTTTCACCTCAGTCCATTAGGGCGAGTTCAGCTTGGATCAACCGCAACGGGAAATGGTTGGCGGCCTATCATCAGGAGTGTGAGGTGAGCACTACTCCGACGCCCCAACCAACCGCCGGGAGTTCACCTGCGAGGACAAGTGCCAGTCCGACTTCGAGCCCGACACCGGCCACGGCGGGCGCCGATCCTGTTGCTAATGAGAAAGCAGTTTGGGAAATGCTGAAGAGCAAGAATTACGACGGCTTTGCAGCTTTTCTTGCGGCTGACGCAATAGAAGTAGAACCTACCGGAGTTTTTGACAAGGCTGGCACAGTCATAGAAGTCCGCAAGTTTGATTTCTCGAAGTCTCAACTGAGCGACTTCAAAGCGGTGCCTTTTGACGTGGATGTGGAGTTAGTAACCTATCTAGTGAAAATGCCGGGTCCGGGTCCTGCAGAACGGCACTCTACTATCTGGGCCAAGCGCGATGGCAAATGGTTGGCCGTGTTCCATCACGGTACGCCGATCTCCACGGCGACAGCGACGGCTACTCCTTCGCCAAGGTCAGCGACTACTCCTTTGCCAAGGTCGGCGACGGCTACTCCTTCGCCAAGGTAGATCGAAGAATCACCGCCAGGGCATGACCGAACTTGATCAGGTCTTCTAATCGGCTGCCTTTAGTGCTCTGGTGGTTTGATTTTGGCGTTCAAGTCTGCCCTAAGACCAGATACCTGGGATGATAGTGCTGCAGACGGGGCACTCGCCTTGAGGCGTTACCTTCATCTCTTGAACGAGGTATCCGTGCCGCGCCACGAGCGTCTCGTGGCATGAGGGACAATAGGTATTCTCCCAACGTCCCACCCGGCCGGGAAGGTTTCCTGCGTAGATATAGCGCAACCCTGCCGCTCGTCCAATCTCGCAAACGCGAATCAGTTGCTCGGCCGTCGTGTTGGCGTTTTCAGTCATTCTGTAATCTTGATGAAATGCCGTCACATGCCAGGGGATGTCAGGCGAGACCGAGGCGATGAAATCCGCCGCATGCTTCAGTTCATCTTCGGAGTCATTGAAGCCCGGGATCACAAGCGTTACGATCTCTTCCCAGAACCCGCGCTCGTTTACCATCTTCACCGTGTCCAAAATGTTGTCCACCACACCGCCAAGCTGCCGGTAGTTTTTATCGTTCATGGATTTCAAATCAATTTTGTAACAGTCGGTCCAGGGCCGGAGATAATCCAACACCTGCGGCGTGGCATTGCCGTTTGAGATGAAGGCAGTTTTGAACCCTTCGGGTCTCGCTTTCTTGAAAACTTCCACTGCCCATTCGGCTGTGATTAGCGGCTCGTTGTAACTGCTGCCGACCATAGCGGCGCCATACGCCTTGGCCATCGATACCAACCGGTCGCTGGTGACAATTGTGGGAGAAGTTCCCGCAGAATCGTCGCGCAGTGCTTGCGAAGTCAACCAGTTCTGGCAATAGCCGCAGTGCAGATCACAACCGAGCATGCCGAAAGTCAGAGTGTCAGAGCCCGGCAGCACATGGAAGAAAGGCTTTTTCTCAGTGGGGTCGCTTGCGAGCGCCGCGACGTAATTCATCGGAACCCGAAGCTGACCACCCTCGTTGAAGCGCACCTTGCAGATGCCGCGCTTGCCCTCCTTAATCAGGCATCGATGCCCACAGGCATAACACTTAAGCGCTTTGGCGGGAAGATGCTCCGTTAGTTCTGGCGCACCTGCGGCAGTCAAATCATCGAGGATCTGAGCTAAAGGGGCGGATCTAGTACTAATAGCCATTGCGCTTAGAAATTGGAAGTTTAGAGTTCAAGCTTTAGCTTGTGCGCACCGTAGCCGCAACCTAAAGGTTGAACTCTAAACTTTCGGACTCAAAGTGACCAGTACCCAGAAATTGCTTCAATAGCGGAATTTCAGTCGTGGAATTATACTGCTAAAGATGTCCGTCGTCAGTTGTCAGTGGCCGGTTGTCGGTTGATGAAACTCCCCTGATCACAAACCAACTGAATACCGTCCACCATCCACTGACTACTGACAAGTGATTAGTGATGATCATCGAAGAGCTAACTGTCACCGCATTCCAACAACACACGCGCATAGTTGGTTGTGAGAAAACCCGGCGCGCGATCTGTATCGACCCGGGTGACGATTCCGAGAGTATTGCGCGGGCAATCGACAAGCATGAGTTCGACCTGCAGGCGATTGCTATAACTCATGCCCATCTGGACCACGTGGGCGGCGTCGCGTCGCTGAAGAAACTCAAACCCGGGGCGAAGGTAACCCTTCATAAGGCAGACGAGTTCATTTACCAGGCCTTACCCGAGCAGCCCGCATGGATCGGGATCCCGCGCGCGCAATGGCCTGCCATGGGTTTTGACTTCGAACCGCCGCCACCTGTCGACGACTATTGGGAAGACGGCCAGAGCTACAAGGTGGGTGAGTTAGAGTTCAAAGTGCTTCACTGCCCGGGACACACGCCGGGCCATGTCGTTCTGTTCGAATCGCGGGAAAGAAAGGTTTTTGTTGGCGACGTGCTTTTCGCGGGCTCAGTCGGCAGAACTGACCTGCCAGGCGGATCTACCGAGCAGTTGATGGATGCGATCATGAATAAGCTGCTGCCGCTCGGTGATGACGTAGAGGTTTATTCAGGTCACGGTCCATCGACGACCATCGGGCGAGAACGACTCACCAACCCATTTCTTATGGGTGATTACAGGCTTGGCGGGAGGAGATTCTAAGCGGGTGACTCCCGTCAGAACGGCGAGCGGTAGCGACCCGGTCTGGGTGTTACGGTTTGAATTCGTCGGCTGCGGCGCGTTCAAGAAGTTGAGAGTTCAACCTTCTGGTTGGAACATTCATCCCGAAGCAAGCTGAAGTTTGAACTCTCAACTCTTGAAGCCCACTCTTCTTACTTCTGCCCCGGAGTGCGCAAGCGACTATTCTTCAACTCTTCCCACTGCTCCCTCTGCTCACCGTCGAGTTGGCTTGGCAGCGTTTCGACAGGGATGTTGTTTTGCGCACAGAAGTGACGCCAAAGGATAAAGCGAAGGTCAAACTGACCTGTTTGATCTGAGATCACGTTATCCATTGGGGGCGGTTCTTCGTTCTTTTTTTCGCTAGCCATAATTATCGTCGCTCATCTGATTGGAGTTTGGGGAGTGTAGCAGTTTTTTGGCAATTATTTTAGGAGGCGCTGCTGAGGTACATCGCTCCGGTCGGGGATTGCACACCGTTTTCCGGCTCTAAAGTGACTGCAAACACTGCGGCCTTCCGAGCTTCAGGTGGGATCTGATCTTTGAGAGCACCGGCGCCGGACGCATCGGTGGTAAAAACTTTCCCTGGCATCGGCTTGCCACCGGCAATGAACCAAAGCTGATAAGCCTTTCCAGCGGGTGCGGGAGGCAGACCCTTTGCCATAAGAATTGCGCGCCCATTCTTATCGTAGGCAAGCATCGCATGCGCTTCAGGCATTAACTTGGTGCCGGCGAGTTCCGTCATCCTGGTACCCGGCGCCGCCACTATCTCAATCGCTTCTCGCTGCTGGAACAGTTGTTGTTGCGCCTCACGGACCTGCGCAGAGAGACGTGCGAGTTCCTGCCCGGCTTCCCGATTCTGTTTCCAAAGAACAAACAGCGTAGCAACTAACCCTACCAGTACTACTCCTGCCGCGATGGCGCGCCAGGTCTGCGCGGAAGACCATGTTCGTGGTTGCTTCAATGGCACCACATTCGAAGGCTGCTGCCGATGTCCATCTTCGGCTTCTTTGGCCGTATCACGCGTCGCCACCCCAAGCGTGCTGCCCGCTTGGGGACTCCGGCCCGTCGCATCTGCTCGAATTGCTTCCAGAATGCGTCCGCGCAACTGCCGCGAGGGCTCAAGGGGGCTTGCTTCCAGGCTTGCAAATGCCAAGCCCGCCGTCGTGTCTTCCCACTCAGAGAGCTGCGAGCGGCATTCTCCGCAACTCTGGAGATGAGCTTCCAGATCCTGCATCTCCGTTGCCTCGAGCGCGTTCAGCGCCTGCGCCACCAACATCTCTTTATAGTCTTCGTGGGCCATTTCTTTCCCGCGTCACATCTCCGTCTAGTACAGACTCTTAGTTTCATTCCCCAGTAGTTCTCGTAGCTTGATCATGCCGGAACGCATCCGAGTTTTTACGGTGCCCAGCGGTGTAGCGAGCTTCGTCGCAATCTCCGATTGTGTTAACCCCTCAAAGTAGGCAAGTATCAATATCCGGGTTTGCTCTTCCGGAAGCTCTGCTAAGGCCCTCTGGACGATCTCCCGTTGCTCCGAATGCATAGTGTCTTTCACTGCGTCAGATGCTTCGTCAGGCGAGTTTCGGGCGGCGGAATCGGCCAGACGCTGGCGCGCCCCCAGCAAGCGCAGGCGATCGATGGCGCGGCTGCGGGCGAGCGTTACCAGCCAGGTGAAAGGTCGGCCTCGCTGCTCATCAAAATCAGCGGCGCGCCGCCAAACCTGCAGCATAACCTCTTGTAAAACATCTTCCGCCTCCTCGCGGCTGTTCAATATACGCACCAGCAGGCCAAATAAGATTACGCGATACCGGTCGTAAAGCGTTCCCAACGCCAACTCATCGCCACGGGCGACTGCGTGAAGAAGTTCAACGTCAGTTATTTTTGCTTGTTCGGGTTGCAAGGCGCTTGCCTTAGTCAGTAAGTATACGAGGCTGAGCTTCCGGTAAGATTGCGGTTGTTTGAGTTAAAGGCTGTCTTCCTATCAGGCCGTGTATGAATCTTACTTTTCCCATTGTTACGTTTAGCTGGAGCTCAACTACATCCGCATCTCGGAGGGGGAGCGACGGATGCTGCCTCAGCTTTGGGGTGCGGTGACGAGCGCAGCACGATCCGCGCTTTGGTTGTATTCACAACAAGCGAAACCAAAGCGCCCTCGCCGCTTCACTCTGCTGGCACACTCCATGAGGCTCTAAGTATCCTGACCGGGTCGGCGGCCATCTGGAAACGATTTACGACGACTTTACGCCACGGTGATTTCATCCGTCAGGTACACGTCTTGAATAGCGTTTAGCAGCTCCACTCCTTCACTCATCGGGCGTTGGAAAGCTTTACGCCCGGAGATTAGGCCCATGCCGCCGCCGCGCTTATTGATCACTGCGGTCCGCACCGCTTCTGCGAGATCGCTTGCCCCTTTCGATTCACCTCCGGAATTGATCAAACCGCAGCGGCCCATGTAGCAATTGGCCACCTGATAACGCACCAGATCGATCGGGTTCTCGCCAGAGAGTTTCTCGTAGACGATCTTGCTGGTCTTGCCATAGGAGCTGCCGAATGCTTTTTCCACCGCAGGGTAACCGCCGCTGCGCTCAGGGAGTTTCTGCTTGATTATGTCTGCCTGAATAGTAACTCCGAGATGGTTAGCCTGTGCTGTTAGATCGGAGGAGGCGTGCATGTCCCCTTCGGGCGTTTTGAATTTCGAGTTGCGCAGATAGCACCAAAGAATACACGCCATCCCGAGTTCATGAGCGTGAGCAAAGGCTTCACTTATTTCTGTTAACTGTCGCGTCGATTCATCCGATCCAAAATAAATAGTCGCGCCCACCGCCACGGCGCCCAGGTCGCGTGCCTCCTTCACAGTGCCGAACGCGACCTGGTCAAACCTGTTCGGAAGCGTGAGCAGCTCGTTATGATTGATCTTTACTACAAAGGGAATTTTGTGGGCGTAACGACGGGCAACGATGCCGAGCACACCAAACGTGGAGGCCACTGCGTTGCAGCCGCCTTCAATGGCCAGCTTCACGATGTTATCGGGATCAAAATACTGCGGGTTGGGTGCAAACGAGGCGCCGGCGGAATGTTCGATGCCCTGGTCGACCGGCAAAATCGAAAGGTATCCGGTCCCCGCCAGCCGGCCATGGTCGAAGAGGGATTGCAGTGACCGCAACACGGCGGGCGAACGGTCCGAGTGTGTCCAGACGCGATCAATGAAGTCCGGACCGGGCAGATTTATTTGCTCCTTGGCGATCGTTTTCGAGGTGTGTTCCAGCAGCGTGCGCGCGTTCTCGCCCAGCAGTTCTTCAATGCGATCGAGCGGCGTAGTTGCCCGTTTCAGTTCGGTAGCCATGGTCTTAAGTCCTCCTGGATAGATGGGGCTTAGGATAGTATTGTGGAAGCTAAGGCCACGAAGTATAACACATGGTATAAGCGACTCCTGACACTCGGAACCCGGTTTGGCGAGGTAACCGGAACCCACCGGCAGGTCTTGGATCTTGCGGGGCGGCTTTTTCCTGGTCTACAATCCGTCGGTCGTTTCCTCGCAACCTCGGGGTGCTCCGCTAACGTCGTGCCTATTCAAACTTGCTCTCCAGAGTAAGCTTCAGATTCAAGCCGAAGGGTTAACGTATGAGACATCAGACAAAACTCAGCCCACTAGTTGCCATTTTGTTAATCCTGATCCAGGGAATACTGATTTCTGCTACGGGACAGGCCACAGCGAGAAGCATGGATCGGGATCGGGGGCGCATGATGCTCAGCGTTATCAAGAGCGATCTTAAAAAGAACTACTATGATCCGAATTTTCATGGCTTGGACATTGAGGCACGTTTCAAGGAGGCGGATGAAAAGATCAAGCAGGGCACGTCTCTGGGACAGATTCTTGGCATCATCGCGCAGACTTTAATTGACCTCAATGATTCTCACACATACTTCCTGCCTCCTGACAGGCCACACACAACCGACTATGGGTGGCAGATGCAAATGATCGGCGAGAAGTGTTACGTAGTGGCGGTCAAACCCGGCAGTGATGCCGAAGCAAAAGGACTGAAGGAAGGCGATGAGATCTACTCAATAGATGGGTTTGAACCAACACGCGAGAATATGTGGAAGATTCAATACTTCTACAATGCACTTCGGCCAAAACCCGGAATGCGACTCGTCGTGATCAAACCTACGGGTCAGGAACAACAACTGGACGCCATGGCGAAAATAACGCCCGGCAAACGGGTGATGGATCTTACCGGCGGCGACATCTATGACCTCATCAGGAAAGAAGAGAACGAGAATCGATTGCATCGTCACCGCTACATCGAAATGAGGAACGGACCTGTTTATCTGGAAGATGCCATCGTTCGACCTGGAGGACCACAAAGTAGACGACATGGCAGGTAAGTTTAGAAAGAGCAAAACGCTGATCCTGGATCTGCGAGGCAATGGTGGCGGTTATGAAACCACTCTCTTGCGTTTGGTGAGTAATCTATTTGATCGAGACATAAAAGTTGGCGAGTTGAAGCGGCGCAAAGAAACCAAACCAATTGAGGTAAAGACACGTGGTGCAAATGCGTTTGACG
>JBPCMM010000068.1:0-11556 GCA_051002255.1 Pyrinomonadaceae bacterium | reverse complement strand
GGGATTGAACTGGAGGAAGTTGCGCCAGGCACAGCCACGCTCGGTCTCGATATCAGGGAGGATCTAAAGCAAAACAACGGCGTGGTTCACGGGGGTGTCATTGCTTCGTTAGTCGATACGGCTACGGCCTTCGCGATCATTTCTCTGCTTCCGCCCGACGAGAAAGCAACGACCGCAGACCTAACCATCAGCTATCTCAGACCACTCAGAAATGGGAGGGCCCACTCCACAGCTCGTGTGATCCGCGCCGGCCGACGCCTCATCGTGGTTTCGGCCGAGTTGGTGGACGATGCTGGAAACCTCATTGCTACTGCCCTTACAACCTATATCAAGATTTGATCCGTGGCCGGCCTCTAGTTCAACCTAGCCTCGCAAACCTCGGAAATCACGCATCAGCTCAAATGCTTTTAATCTTCAAGCCTTCGGACTTCTTACCTCTCTTACATCAACAGTGAACGCCTACGGGCTCGACCACGAACTGACTGACGACCTCTGGGACTCTATTAACGACTGTATGCGGGCTGCCAGTAATTCAGTCCTTGTGTAGGATGGGCTATATATCCCGCTTCTACAGCATTTTATGCGCGACTTCTTGCGGCTCCGCTTAAGTCCCGCCTCGGCGGCGTCTGGCGTCTCGACGCGAAATCGAGCATCATAAAGCTTCAAAGCTTTGCGAAAGATTTAGTCGGATTGCGTCCTGCGCTAGCTCATGGATGACCTGCGAAAATTTACCCGTTATTTCCTTCCCTACAAGATCTCGCTGATCACCGGCATTCTTTGCATACTTGCCAGCGTAGTCTTCAACCTGGCCATTCCTCTCTTTGTCGGCCAGGCGGTGGATGAAAACTGGACCGAAGTCTCCTGGTCTAAGTTGACTGTGTCGGCGCTAAAAGTGCTGGGTGCAAGTGTGGCTAGCGGTACGTTTCTGTTTCTCCAACGCCGCATCCTGATCGGCATGTCGCGTCACGTTGAATACGACTTGCGCCGGGATTTTTACGCTCATCTCGTCGATCAACCTCTCTCTTTTTTCCAGGAACATCGTACAGGCGATCTGATGGCTCGGGCGTCCAACGATCTGGCGGCCGTGCGCCAATTGGCAGGCCCGATGATTATGTACACGCTGCAGACGATCTTCGTGGTTCTGCTCGTGCTACCTCTAATGTTGATGATCAACTGGTGGCTCACACTGCTCCTATTTGTGACCATGCCGTTGGTATCGTTGACGGTTAAGTTCTTTGGTCAACAGGTCCATGTTCGTTTCGAAAAGATCCAGGACTTCTTTGCCCAGATTACGGCACGAGCTCAGGAGAACTTTACCGGCGTCCGCGTAGTCCGCGCTTATGCGCAAGAAGGGGCTGAGATTGAGGCCTTCAACGAATTGAATAGACAATTCGCGGAGAAAAACCTCAGTCTCGTCAGAATCGATGCGTTGATGCGGCCCTTAATGACGTTTCTGATCGGAATCGGTTTTGTTCTTATCATCTGGGCCGGGGTGCCGTTGGCAGTTCGAGGAGAGATCACCGTCGGCGAGTTCACCGTCTTCAATATGTACCTGATGCGCCTCATCTGGCCGCTGATCGCGCTCGGCTACGTAGTGAATCTCTACCAGCGTGGTACGGCAAGCTTAAAAAGAATGAACACGATATGGAGGATCAACCCTGCAATCGGCGACGCCCCTGGAGTTCAGCAGCAAAAGCCAATCGCCGGTGAGATTGAGTTTCGCAACCTGACATTTAGCTATCGTCCAAACGATGAACCGATACTGCGCGATATCGACCTGCGAATACCGGCCGGTCAGTCGGTCGCCTTCGTCGGACGAACCGGAAGCGGTAAATCCACTCTAGTTAGTCTCATCCCGCGATTGATCGAAGCGCCAGAGAACTCCGTTTTTATAGACGGCGTTCCGGTGCAGGATTACTCACTCGCACAATTGCGCTCGAGCATTGGCTATGTTCCCCAGGAAACTTTCCTCTTCAGCGATTCTCTCGCGGACAACATCGCTTTTGGGGTTGAGAAGGCCGAACGCGCGGAGGTCGAGTGGGTGGCCGAAATGGCGGGGCTGGCAGACGATATCAAGACGTTCCCCGACGGGTTTGACACGCTGGTGGGCGAGAGAGGTATCACTCTCTCAGGAGGTCAGAAACAAAGAACAGCCATCGCGCGCGCCGTATTGCGCGAGCCGAAGATCCTGATTCTCGACGACGCTTTGTCTTCAGTTGACACTTATACTGAAGAGAAGATTCTGGGACGACTGCGGGGAGTGATGCGCGATCGTACAAGCCTGACTGTTTCGCATCGTATCTCGACAGTACGTGACGCCGACCGGATTTGCGTGCTCGACGAGGGACGCATTGTCGAGCAGGGCACACATCATGAGTTGTTGGGGCTCGGCGGAGAGTACGCCGAACTTTACGAAAGACAACTGCTGGAAGAGGAACTAGCCGCAACCTGAAACCGGAGCCTCGGGATGAAGCCAATGAACCTGGGTACTCAGCCCAGCGTCGATGCGCGTTATCGGATCATGCTGGTTATATGGCTTGCGCTCCTATCAGCTGTCGGCATCTATTTCGTGGTAGCGCAGTTCGAGCAACCGGTCGAGGTTGATTCGGCGCAAAACAAGATGCTGACGGTAATACTCTCGGGATCGGGAACTTTCATGGTCGGGGTCTCATTTGCTGTCAAGCAGAGATTTTTAGGGCAATCGGTCGAACGACAGGAGATTGCTCTGGTCCAGACTGGCTTCATCGTCGCAATTGCCATGTGCGAAGCCGGGGCGCTTTTAGGACTAGTGGATCTCAAGGTCACCGGGAATCGTTACTACTTTGTCGTGATGATAATTGGCGCTTTGGGAATTTTGTTCCACTTTCCGCGCCGTGATCACTTGCTGGCTGCGACGTACAAAAACCGTTTGGACGCAGGCGAGCCCCGGAAATAATGTCCACCGCCGTAAAACAATTCCACGAAGAAGAAGCAATTGGGAAGACGTACGACTTTCAGATTGCCCGCCGGCTGCTGAGGTATCTCAGGCCTTACCTGCGCATGCTGATTCCTGCACTGATTCTGACCCTGGTGCTTAATCTGCTGGGTGTTCTGCAGCCGAAATTTACGCAGTACGCAATCGACTGGCACATCCTGCCGCGCAAGACCGACGGTCTCATGCTGCTGGTGGGTTTGTTCTTTGGCGTGCAATTCCTGCGGTTTGTATTTTCCTACCTGCAAGCTGTTCTGCTTAATACGGTGGGTCAGTACGTCATGTTTGATATCCGTCGCGAACTCTACGACAAGCTGCAACACCAGGAAGTGGCCTACTACGATCGCAACCCCGTGGGCCGCATCATGACGCGGCTCACCAATGACGTTGATTCGTTGAACGAACTCTTTACTCAAGGCGTGACAGACGTGCTCGGCGATGTCGTCATGATCGTAGCAATCATCGGGGTGATGTTGTGGATGGACGTGCGGCTGACCCTCGTGACGCTGTTGACTGTGCCGATGCTTTTTGCCGCCACCACCTGGTTTCGCAAGGGTGCACGTCGCGGTTACGACATGGTTAGAACGCGAATTGCGCGCATTAACGCGTTCCTTCAGGAGCATTTTGCTGGCGCACAAACCGTGCAAATCTTCAACGCCGAAGCAAAGTCCCTGCAAAAGTTCGATTCGATCAATGACGATTATCGTAAAGCCAATATTGATACGATCTTCTATTATGCAGTCTTCTTTCCCTTGGTCGATTTCATCGGCGCTGTCGGAATTGCGCTGGTCGTCTGGTATGGCGGTTATCGAGTCATGAGTGGGGCGCTGACCTTGGGCGCGCTGGTGGCTTTTATTCAATATTCGGGCTTTCTCTTCCAACCGATACGTGACATTTCCGATAAGTACAACGTACTGCAAGCGGCGGTTGTGGCTTCGCACCGCATCTTCAAGACTCTGGATCTGGCGGTGGCCATCAAGAACCCTGAGACGCCCCTCAAATCGGGCCGGGCGCGAGGTTACATAGAATTTCAGAATGTTTGGTTCGCTTACAAAGATGAGGACTGGGTGCTGAAGGACGTTTCCTTTGCCGTAAGTCCGGGGCAGTCCGTCGCGCTGGTTGGCCATACCGGCTCGGGAAAGACAACGATTACCAACCTGTTGATGCGCTTTTACGACATTCAGCGCGGACGCATACTGTTGGACGGCGTGGATCTTCGCGATTGGGATCTTCAATCTCTACGAGAAAACTTTGCAGTCGTGCTACAAGACATTTTTCTCTTCAGTGGCACGGTGGACAGCAACATTCGTCTCGGACGTAGAGATATTTCGGATGAAAGGGTCACCTGGGCGGCGAAGGAAGTCCATGCAAACAAATTCATTGAGCGTTTGAAAGACGGTTACAAGGCCGAGGTAAAAGAGCGAGGTGCGGGGCTTTCTGTTGGTCAAAAACAATTGATTTCATTTGCTCGCGCCCTGGCGTTTGATCCGGCTTTGCTGATTCTCGACGAAGCCACCAGCTCCATCGACACTGAGACGGAACAGTTGATTCAACAAGCCATCGAGCGCGTGATGCGGGATCGCACCGCGATTGTAGTTGCGCACAGACTGTCGACCGTGCAAAGAGCGGATCAGATCATCGTGCTTCATCACGGCAAAATTCGCGAGCAAGGCACGCACCAGGAACTGCTGGCTCAGCGCGGCCTCTACTGGATGCTATACAAACTTCAGTACGCTGACGGTTCACGATCGGAGCCTGTCACGCTGCCCGCCGAAGAAGAAGAGCCGGTGGCACCAGCAACCGGCCGGCTGCAGTTCAGCGAGTAGTTCCCTTGGAGTGCGCCAGCAGAGCGAAGCGTCGACGGCGCACAGATTCGCATTAAACGGATAATTCAAGCTGAGCAAGTTTGCAGGTTGGGAAGGGCGGTTTACCCCGCTCAAGATGTCGTTGACTCAACCTGGAGTGTGGAATACAGTGTCGAGCGGGCAGGGAGCTTGTGCGGGGGTAAACCCCCCCTCCCAACCTGCAAATCAGCGAGCCTTGAGCCGTCCTTTTGGGGTCGCATCCTTAAAACCGCACAAATAACAACTGGGATCAGGAGAACGTCCATGAAATCAAAGTCTGAGGTGCATATGTTTCTATTTTTGGCAATCCTGTTGGTGTCGCTGCTGTGTCCTCAGATTGCTCAATTGAGTAGCGCGCAAAACCCTGGTTTGCGGTTTGCGATCTCGTTTCCGGAAACGAGCGCAAAAGAATTGCTCGACGGAAGGATGCTCCTGCTGATCTCTACGGACAGTGCCCGGGAGCCGCGCTTTCAAATTAGTGAAGACCTGACCACTCAACAGGTATTTGGGATTGATGTGGAAGGACTAAACCCGGGTCAGGAAGCCATCGTGGCTGCAGACGCCCTTGGCTATCCTGTGAGGAGTCTCGCGCAAGTGCCGCGCGGAGAATACATAGTGCAGGCGCTGCTCCATCGCTATGAAACATTCAAACGATCTGATGGTCATACTGTGAAACTGCCCATGGATCGCGGCGAAGGCCAGCAATGGAACCGCGCCCCGGGAAACCTCTACAGTACCCCGCAAAAGATGACCATCGATCCGCAGAAGTCTGACACCATCAAGATACTCATGGACAAAGTGATTCCACCGATCATACCGCCCAAAGATACGAAGTACATCAAGCATGTGAAGATGCAGAGCAAGCTGCTCTCTGATTTCTGGGGTCGGCCCATGTATCTGGGCGCAAACATCCTGCTGCCCGAAGGTTTCGATTCGCATCCCAACGCACGCTACCCCCTGGTCATCTTCCACGGTCACTTCCCTGCGGACTTCGGCGGTTTTCGCGAGACGCCTCCCGATCCAAACTTGAAGCCGGAGTACAGCGACCGGTTCAAACTAGAGGGCTACAACAAAATCGTTCAGGAGCACGCCTACAAGTTTTACCAGGAGTGGACTGGGCCCGGCTTCCCGCGCATGATCATCATCGAGATTCAGCATGCGAACCCTTACTACGACGACTCGTACGCGGTGAACTCGGCAAACCTCGGCCCTTACGGCGACGCGATCACGTTCGAACTGGTGCCTTTTATCGAGAAGCAATTTCGCGGCATCGGAAAAGGCTGGGCGCGTTTCATGTATGGAGGCTCGACCGGTGGATGGGAAGCCCTCGCGGCCCAGATCTTTTATCCCGACGAGTATAACGGTGCGTGGGGCGCTTGTCCGGATCCGATAGACTTCCGCGCTTACACCGTGGTCAATATTTATGAACACAAGAATGCCTACCGCGCCGACAGCAAGTGGAAACAAACCCCTCGTCCCGGCAAACGCAACTACCTGGGCGAACTGGCCGCGACGATCGAGGAGATGAACTACATGGAACTGGCACTCGGAACAAAAAGCCGTTCGGGTGGCCAATGGGACATTTGGGAAGCGGTATATTCGCCGGTTGGTAAGGATGGTTATCCCAAACCGATTTGGAACAAGCTTACCGGAGAGATCGATCACGCTGTCGCGGCGCATTGGCGCGAAAACTACGATCTGGGCCATATTCTCAAGCGCGACTGGAGGAAGATTGGACCAAAGCTCGCCGGCAAGCTTCACGTTTACGTGGGCGAGGCCGACAACTATTTCCTCAATGATGCCGTGTATTTGGTTGAGGACTTCCTCAAGACTACAAAGAACCCGCATTACGACGGCGAGGTGGATTATGAACCCAGAGCCGAGCACTGCTGGAATGGCGATCACACTCGGCCTAACGCTATCTCGCGTCTCCGCTATCATCAGTTTTATGCGCCCAAGATCGTCGATCGCATTCTGAAGAGCGCGCCTCAGGGAGCGGACTTAACGAGTTGGCGATATTGAAACTTTAACGGTTGGCAAAAATTGGTGCCGTTTGTAAACGGTAACGGCCGGCCGCTTATCAATTTTGGGGACCCGGCCCGAGACTTCCGCAGCAACTGTAGGGGTGTCCGTCACCTCCGTGGGCACCCCTCCTCGCCGCAGGAACGACGGGGACCTCGACAGAGGTGAGTTAGGGACCGCGTGGGCGGCCACGTGCCGCCCCTACAATGTCTAACACGCGGCGCCGCAGAATATGAATAGGGATGCACATGCCATCACCAAAGTCACTTTACGTTCGACGGATTTCGAGCGAACAAGTCGTTTCTACAGTCAACTCTTCGGTTGGAAGTTCCACCTGCACTCTCCCACGTATCTTGGTTTCGAGCCGCCCGCGGGCATAGACGGTGGCTTTCAGAGGGTGGACTCTTTCAGTCCCGGTGATTCCGTGCTCATCTACATTCTTGTTGACGACTTCGAACCTTACCTCCGTCGCATCCCCGAACTTGATGGAACTTCCGCCGCGGAAGTAGAGGTGGTTCCCGGTTATGGTGAATACGTTCGATTCAATGATCCTGATGGAAATCGCTTTGCGCTGTGGAGAACAGTAGTCCGGCAGCCTGACTTTTAGGGAGGCCTTATCATTTGCCTATTGCCAATTGCCGATTGGAAGAAGGGCTAGTTACCAAGACTACTGCGAGGATGATGCTGATGTTCCTATAGGCAATGGGATTCATGCTCTCTGAAATCAGCTGTTATTCTGAAAAGAAGAAATTGGCAATTGGCAATGATAAGGCCACTGCCCCGGAAGGCCCGCTTCTATGAATGCCAGCAAGTCGGTAGTAATCACGGGTTCCCGGGACGTAGGTCGCGACGTTGCTCGCGATCTGTTTGAGAAACATCTTTCGTCACTCTTGCATCAAGGTAGGACGTGGCTACTCGGAGGTGCTCGCGGGATCGATCAGTGGGCCATGGAATGGTTATTGGAGCATAATGAAGGCTGTTGGATTGTGGTGCCCTATACGAGCGCCCGCCAACCTAAGTGGATTCAACCCTGGTTGGATCAGATGGAGCGAGTCGTGGAGCTGCAACTTCCCAAGCGCAAGAATGCCTCCGCCTACCGGAATCGTTATATGGTGGATCTTTGTGGGATCGTGATTGGCTTCCGCTCTGGAAAGGGATTGGGAACTCTTAGGACACTAAAGTATGCTCTGCGACAACAAAGAGAGGTCCACGCCATTCCGGTGTTTATGAAAGCACATGACGCATAGCGCCGCGGGACTGGTGCAGGTTGGCCCACCTCGACAGTGTCGCTCTACTACGGTTGAGGCTGTGTCAAAACTGAGCGATCCCCAAAAAGAATGGCTCGAGTCCCGCTAACCTGGGTAACCGCCCTTCCAACCCTCTTGACCTTCACTTTTGAGCGGGAATTCTCTCGATTGAAGGCTTGTCACCCAATTCAAAGTCTTGAGATTCTTGGCCGCTGACATTAGCCAAATTAAACTGTCCATTCTCGTTCAAGGCGAGTTGACGGTTAGCTCGTTGCTGGTTTTTGCTGTAGCTTATTGTCAAGAGTTGATACAAAACGATTCGCATAGGAGGAGAAAATGAAACGTAATGCATCAGCCGTCTGGAGAGGCGGACTCAAAGATGGCAAAGGAACAATCTCGACTGACAGTGGAGTTCTTTCGGACACGCAATACTCTTTTAGCACCCGGTTTGAAGATGGTATTGGCACCAATCCCGAAGAGTTGATTGCCGCAGCGCATGCAGGATGTTTCTCCATGGCCCTGTCGGGGCAATTGGGACAGGCAGGGTTAACAGCGGAGAGTATCCACACAACAGCAAGCGTCAACCTGGAGAAGACAGATGCAGGTTTCGCTATTACCTCGGTTCATTTGAGCGTCAAGGCGAGAGTGCCCGGCGCGGACAGCCAGGCTTTTGAGAAAGCAGCGAACAACGCCAAGGCCGGTTGTCCGGTATCCAAAGCATTGAATGCGGAGATTACTATGGAGGCTAGTCTCGAAGGCGGAGAGAGCACGGGAGCTCATGGCTAAACAGCTTGGAACAATTCCTGTTAGTGTCGTTTCGTGTGGTTTAGTGGATCGTTATTTGTTTACTCGAGATCAACGTCGCGTACGTTGATGTGACACAAGACCTGTCGAGGATCGCCTCATGATGGATGCAGACGACTGGTTTGGGCTGGCAGTCCGAATCCTGGGTGTGGTTTTGCTCTGTTACGGAGTCCAGGACCTGGTAGATTCAGGTATGTTCAAGTTGGGCTATTTCACCTTGCTTCAACGCCCAGCTACTATTTCGTCAGGGGTCTGTTAACGTTCGGCGCCGGAATCTATTTCGTACGTGGTGCCTCGCTGCTCGTGAGTCTTGCTTACCCCGCGGAGGACGAGGACGAAGAAGAAACTAAGATCAGCAGATCTGCCCACGATACGGACCAGTCTTGAACGAGGAAGTCTGTTCGGCAACCTCTTTTGGTTCATTTGATTCCAGAAGTTGAGAGTTCAACCTTTAGGTTGTGGGTTCGCGGCGCGGACAAGCTAAAGCTCGAACTCTACACTGCCAGCACGTGTCAAAAACTATTTTGGAGGCGGCGCTAGCCGGCGAACGCGGAAACCTCGAGGACAGAAGAACTAGGGGGACGGAAGTCGATGCAGTCCAGCTATTCTTATAGTTTTAGGTCCTGGCGAGGACTGCACGACCGACGGCCCGCAGTCATTTGTGCGGTGACTCTATTCATGATCTTGAGCTGTGCAGGCAGCAAGTCGCTGGCGGCCGAGGCTCGCGACGTGCAGAACGGCGGTATCAAAGGCCAGGTGGTGGCCGACATCACCGACAAGCGGAGACCGCTCCCAGGCGTCGTCGTGAATCTGAGCGGCGAGCGTCTGGCGGACAAGAAGCTGCAAACCGTTAGCGACGAAGAGGGTCGTTACAACTTTACCGGGCTTACCGCAGGCGATTATGCCGTTGCGGTGGAGTTGCAGGGGTTTAAGAAATACGAACAGAAGACCATCGTGCAGATCGAAGCTACGGTGGAGCTGAATATCCTGCTGCAGCCTATTGCGGTGAGCGAGACGGTGACGGTGACTGAAGATAAGACTGATGCGGGCAAGACTGAATCCACCACTGCAGGCGTGATCACCAGCACAACGCTGCGCGACGCACCGCTTATCGATCAGAAATTTCAGGACGCCTTGCCGCTGTTGCCAGGCGTCGTGCGCGGGCCGGACGGTACACTGAACATTAAAGGCACACGCCCGAACCAGAGCGGGATCCTGGTCTCCAGTCTAAACGTAACTGATCCCGTGACAGGTAGTCCGGCGATCGAGCTACCGCTCGAAGCCGTGGAGACTGTGCAGGTCTACTCAAATCCCTACTCCGCCGAGTACGGCAAATTTACCGGCGCCGTCACAACCATCGAGACCCGCGCGGGCAGCAACGATTGGCGGTATCTGGTGAGCGGAGTCCTCCCGCGACCGCGTTGGCGCGACGGCAAACTCTTTGGCATCGGCGCAGTGACGCCCCGCATTGCAGTCGGCGGTCCCATTTCAAAGAACAAGCTCTTCTTTTTTCAAAGTTTCGAATACCGCTTCGTGCGCACGAACGTGCCGAGTCTGAAGAATCTCGAGGAAAGGCAGAGAGACATACAGCGCGAGAGCTTCGATTCGTTTTCGCGCGTCGATTATGTGGTAAACCCAATCCACCGGTTTACCGTCAGCCTTTCCGTATTCCCGCAGAAGCTCAACTTTTTCAACCTCAATACCTTTAACCCGGCTGACACCACGGCAAACTTTCATCAGCGCGGCTGGTTTCTTGCGCTCAACGAGCAAGCTGCCTTCAAGTCCGGCGCGCTCCTGCAATCAAGTTTCAGCATCAAACAGTTTGACGGAGATATCTTCGGTAACAGTGCTGCGCCTTATCGGATCGCGCCCGACCGAAACTTCGGCGGCTGGTTTGACCGGCAGCATCGGGAAAGCCGGCGCTATGAATGGCTAGAGGTCTACCACTTCGCGCCCAGGCGTTGGCGCGGTTCGCATGCGTTTAAGACCGGGCTCAACTTTAGCCACACCACCTTCAGGGGCAGTGACATCAGCCGGCCGGTCAATGTCGTTCGTGCCGACGGCACGACCAGTCAACTAATCGAGTTTGTCGGCGACAGTGCACTGCGGCGGGCGCAGAACGAATACTCGGCCTTTGTGCAGGATAAATGGACCCTCAATGGACGCGTTACTTTCGACCTGGGGTTGCGCTTTGACTGTGATCAGATCGGCACAAAGAATAACTTCGCTCCACGCTTCGGTTTCGTCTTCCTGCCAACCAATTCCGAACGCACGGTCGTGCGCGGCGGCGTGGGTCTCTTCTATGACAAGATTCCGCTGAACGTCGGCGCGTTTGAACAGTATCAAAGCCAGCTCGTCACCACTTTTGCCCCTGACGGCGTGACTGTGGCCGATGGACCCCGGCTGTTCCAGAATACAGCCCCGGGCGGCGGGCTGCGGAACCCATACAGCCTCGCTGCGAATGTGCAGGTCGATCACCAGCTCACTAAGCGACTACTGCTGCGAGTCGGCTATGAGGAGCGTCACACGCGGCGAGACTTATTCGTCGAGCCCGTCATTCCTCAAGGTTCGACCGCGGGCGCATTGTTATTGCAGAACTCAGGTCGTTCCCATTACCGGGAGCTTCAGACCGTGGCGCGATTACGATTTCAGGAGGGACGTAACATCT
>JBPCMM010000067.1:0-19066 GCA_051002255.1 Pyrinomonadaceae bacterium | reverse complement strand
GAGGCGTGGTGATGAGCGTTGAGCGGCTTCGGGTGTGTTGAGTGGCTAGCTGCCAAGAACTTTATTGGCGGCTTAGGAGAAACTTTTTTCTTGACAGCCCTTTCATAGAACCGCTCGCGGTTCTGTATCTCAGTGAAGCCTTACAAACCAATAATCCCATTGTCCAGCATGGATTTGATCATGCGTAGGCTATCGGCTTCCCGGAACGGGCATATGGAAAGTATCGATTCGATGTCCCACTCGCCGTTAATGCGAGAAAGAACAAATCCCTCCTGAGGTCCAATCTCTTTTTTCGCCAATTCTTCGGGCTTAAGAACTATCCTGGGTACCCCACTGGGCGGAATTTTTGCATACACCTTCGAAATGAATTTCCTCTCGGCTTCGATCAGAAGGTTTTCGGCAGCGGTGTTCTTCGGCTCCCTTCGCAGCACCGTGTGGATAATCGACAGCGCTCTTTCTGCCTGGTCGTTATCCAACTCAACCCGGGCAAGTAATAGGAGTTCCGCCGCACCTTCGGGAAGATCCGGCATATGGCTGACCGGATCGGGAATCTGCGGAAGCTCCCCGGCCACATTCGCCAGGCCTTTGTTGACGAGGTCGTAAAGCTGCGCGTAAACCGCAAAAGGAGATGTGTGCATGTTGTAGCAGATTTCTGATACCGACATGCGCTTCTCCAGAAAATAGAGAAGCTGGCGGGTTTCCTTTCCTATACCCAGCGATGAAGTCCAGCCGGCACCCAACTCCATGACCGCACGATCTGAGGGAATCAACGTTCGGTAGCGGGCCAGCTCATCAGCTCGATAGATTCCTTCCATAATGACTTTGGTAGGCTCGACGTCTACTCGCGTAAAGTCCTCCGGCAAAGGATCTTCGATACAAAACTCAAAGTGCGCTTCTTTCCAAAGAAACAAATCGTAGATGATTTCTAAGGTGCGAATCTTGAGAATCTCGACGACTTCATCATCACGGAGAATGCCCTGCTTCACCAGAATCTGCCCCAACCTTGGGCCGCCGGCCTTACGTTGGACTTCCATCGCTGCCTGAAGCTGTGTTTCGTTTATTTTTCCATAATGGATGAGCACCTGACCGAGGTATTCGGTGGGATCGTTAGTGCTCGAACCGACGATGAAACCGTTCTCAAAATAGATCCCCTTGGCCACTTTGCCATGGGTAAAGTTCAGCGCCCCCGTTTTTCTACCTACTGCCAGAAATTGCAGCAGGTCAGAGACACTCATCGTAGTCAGATTGCCAATAATTCCCATTTTACTCGGTGATTCTGGTGATTTGGCGCTGGGCATGACTTAAGAACCGGTGAAGGAGATTCGCACAGTGGGAGGGCAAGCTGAAAACCGCTAGACTTATCAGTCACGTCCTAGAGTACATGCGATTCGAATTGGGATTGAAGTACTAAATATTTGAGCTGGTTTAAATAGCGTTATGGCTCCATCGCCAGTTTTCACCTGATGGCTGGAACCGAAGAGCTACCACCCTCGTTACCGTGAAGAGGAAAACAAAAACAATGAAGAAAAAGGTAATGGTCTCTGTTCCATTGATGAGTCTGGGCGTACTGGTCGGGCTTGTCTGCGGGCAATCCTCCTCGGTACCAAAGTCTACTAGTGAAGCAGTTAACGCACAGCTACCGCGCCAGGTGAGCAGGCAGGTATTGACGTCTATGGCAATGCCGGCCGTCCGGCTCAAAGTTGACAAAACCTTCAAATACGTAGGCAGTCAATCTTTTGTGCTGTATGACGTGGCGAACGCCGAGCAGCACTTCTTCGTTGACGCCGACAAGGAGGGTCGGGTTAAGCGGTTTTACTGGATTCAGTTTGAAGGCTATTTACCAACAAATACGCATACTTACCGTTACAAAGCGACTAAGGTGGTGAATCTCGGCGGCCTCGATTTTATTGCGGATGCGCATGCAATAAACATCAAGGCGAATCCGTCGCCAGCAAACTCCGACGGTAGTAGAGCCCGCGTCTTTCTGGAAAATAAAGGCTATACCATTCCCGGCGATGACCTCCTGATGCAGCGGCTGGTTCACCTGGTTGATGAAGCCAAACGCAATGAATTGATCATTATCTACATGGAAAATCTGAGTGGACTAGGACTTACTGCTGCGGATCTCGGACCCGACGGTCGCGCCGCCAGCAGATGGGTAAAGATCTCGAGAGGTCTGCTTGAACGCGCTCAAAAAGGGATCAGAGTTATTCGTTCAGGAACTGGACAGTAACCCTAACTCAGCGAACGCCATGGGATTTCGAATCCCGCAGGGATTTAAGTTAGTAGCCGTTGGCGAGCACTTGCGACGCCCACGGAGGATTCGGAGAAGAGATTACAGACCCTGGAGGCGTCAAACAGTGCCTGTGAATTTGACCTTCAGCATCAGGCTATATGTCTTTCCCCCTACCCGTGGGCGTCGCGTGGCGCCCCCGGCTATTAACCTACATCCCTCCGGCATGATGCGTTGAGGGACTGACCGAGCACGGGCAGTCCACCCCTGTTGACAGCGCCGTCTCCAGTCCCTATATTCAACTCAGCAGTTTCGTCTACTGGACCAGTCACCAACTGGGCTTGCCTCAGCAATCTCACCTCAATTCAACGCCAGCAATTTCAGTCTGGAAGTGCGTCATGAAACGAATAGTTCTTATCTGCTCATGTTTGTTGTTGCTGCCGGGTGTAAGCCTGCTGCCGAAGAGCCTAAATCCATCCCTGGCCAAGTCGCCTTCAGTGTCGGAACCGAACTCTTCCACGCTTGACCACGGCGGCAAGATTGAAACGAAGTACGACGGTTTTAATCATGAGACTGTGGTGACGCTTAAGAAAATGCGAATCACCTGCGGGGGTGCCAGGGGCCTGCAAAGTACTCTTGAACAAACCTGCGTCAGCCTGGTCGCGTCGCTTCACTGTCCGGGAAAGCAACTTGATTATGTTCGCTACGCAAAGTTGCAGCTAATCTTCGAGACAAAGGATTGGGACAAACGACACCCTCTCGAAGAGCGGGAATTGTTTGTCGTGGCTGACGGAGAGCGGCTGAGGTTGGGCAGAATGGAGCTGGTGACGCAGAATGTTGCTGGCGATCGAGGAATTGATGTGATGAAGGAAGTGCTGGAGGTTTCGGTTCCGTATCAAACCTTCGACAAGATCGCCCGGGCCAAAACTGTAGAGATCAAGGTGGGCAAAACAGTCTTTGCGCTGCAAGAGAAAAACCTTGACGCCTTGGGCGATCTAAATATTCGGGTGAAATTCTGATCAACAGTCACCAAGGCCTTGTGGAGCCCACCTTACTTTGGCTCCAGGGGAAGTCCGGCTTTTCCCCATGCCTCGAATCCGCCAAAGAGCGGATGAACATTCTTGAAACCGTGACTGGTAAGCTCCTGCGCCACACGGGCGCTTGATGCTTCATGCGGTCAAGTGCAATATGCGATCGTCGTGCGATCGCGCGGTATCTGAGAGAGGTGTTGTTCAACTTCATCGGCTGGCACGCGAATCGCCCCAGGTAATTTTGTTTTAGCTTCACCCCAGGCCTTTGGATTACGTGTGTCTACGAAAGCAAACTGCTCACCGCGAGCCATTCTTTCTTTGACTTCGTCGACCGTGATCCTTGTTGCTTCCATTTTTCCTCCTTCTTGCAAGTTGAGAAAGTGCGCGGGCAGATTTCGCCTGAGGCGACGTTGGTAATAGCGTTTGCAGAGTATACCGGAGAGGAAGGATGATGTTAACCGGAACTTTTCCACCACTCGGCAAAACCCGACGCCTACGCCAAATCAAACATGAGAATTTCTGCGAATTCTCGCCCATCGATTGCTAATGCAGATTCTCCGCTTATCGCAGCACCGTCTCCTTGGTCCAAGTTCTCGCCGTTGAGCACTATCGCGCCGCGGGCAACCTGAATCCAGGCATGTCGGTTCGGCGCCAGTTGATGACTCACTACCTGGCCGGTATCCAAGTCTGCGGCGTAAACCCTCACATCCTGATGCACAGTCACCGAGGCATCGCGGCCATCAGCCGAGGCAATCAAGCGCATCCCGTCCTGCTTATTGTCATCTCCAACAAACTTCTCCTCGTAACTGGGCTTGAGTCCATTTTGCTCCGGCATGATCCAGATCTGCAGCAAACGCACCGAGGTTTCTGACGAGGGATTTGCTTCGCTGTGGGATACGCCGGTGCCGGCCGTCATTCTCTGCACCACACCCGGACGGATAACCGAGCCATTTCCCATGCTGTCGCGATGTTCCAAAGCACCTTCTAGAATGTATGTGATGATCTCCATATCTCGATGGGAATGCGTCGGAAACCCGCGGCCGGCGTGCACAAAGTCTTCATTGATCACGCGCAAACTACGGAAACCCATGAACGATGGATCGTAGTAAGCTCCAAAAGAGAACGTGTGGAACGTGTCTAGCCAGCCAAAATTGAAGTGGCCGCGATCCTTTGCTTTTCGTATTCTAATCATGTCCCTTGCTGTTTAGAGGTTCGCCACTATTCGATTGATAATTCAACGAAAACTTCAACCAGTTCGTTCAAACCTCGCGCGTCCTCTTCATCAAAACGTCCGACCGATGGGCTATCGAGATCGAGCACGCCGATCAGGTGGTCGTCTTTGATTATGGGCACGACAATCTCTGAATTCGATGCGCTGTCGCAGACAATGTGCCCGGGAAAATCGTGGACATTCTCGACGATGATTGTCTGTCGCCGTTGCGCCGCAGTGCCGCAAACGCCTTTGCCGATTGCGATGCGCACGCATGCCGGTTGTCCTTGAAAGGGACCCAGCACCAACTCGTCATTTCTGTGAAAGTAGAACCCAGCCCAGTTCAGATCGGGCATTGAGTGGTAAAGAAGCGACGACAGGTTAGCTGCATTAGCAATGGAGTCGCGCTCGTCCGCGACCAGGCTGCGCAGTTGCGATCGCAAATTTGCATACAGGTTCCGTTTCGTGTCGGCTTCATTAAGAGCTTGAGAGATAAACATCAAATCACTAGCAGCTGAGGCAAAACTAGGAACGATCCACTAAATCACACGAAGCGGCACGCAAAAAGTTCTTAGTTCGAGTATTTCGTAAGCTTTCGTGAATCATCCTCTTCCTTAGAATTGCCCATTCCTTTTTCAGCGGCCTCCCAGAAATATCAATCTTCTGTTGCGGCGTTATCATAGTCAAACTTCCGCCCGCCTTTGACGGACGCCTTGATGCTGATTACAACCGACTTCGATACCGGCGTGTTGCTTTTCTCCGCCACGCTTCTGACCGGCACGAGCACGTTTGTTTCAGGGAAATAGGTGGCCGCACAAAGACGCGGGATACTGTAAGGCACTACAGTGAAACGACGTGCAACGCGCTCTTCTCCTTCGAAGTGGCTGGTAAGATCAACCGTCTGCCCTTCGCTGAAACCAGCCTGCATCATGTCGTCCCTGTTGAGAAGTACGACTCGCCGCCCGTTATGAATGCCGCGATATCGATCGTCCAGCCCGTAGATTGAGGTGTTGAACTGATCGTGGCTGCGAATTGTCATCATCAAAAACTGACCCGGCTTGAGATTGTGCCTCGGCAGTTCATGAACAGTGAACACCGCCCGATCGCTCGGCGTCTTGAAGACTCGCTCGCGCGGGGAACTGGGCAGATAGAAACCTCCCGGCTGGCATACGCGTTGATTGTAATTCTCGAATCCGGGAATCACTCGAGCGATCAGGTCTCGAATGCGGTCGTAGTCCGCGATTAATTCTTCCCAGTCAACCGCAGTGCGATCCCCGAGGGTTGCACGCGCAAGACGCGAGACGATCGCCGGCTCGCTAAGCAGATCCGGTGATGCCGGTGGCAGAAATCCGCGGGACGCCTGCACCACAGCCATCGAATTCTCGGTAGTTACAAACTGCGGTCCAGTGGCTTGCTCATCAACTTCTGTACGACCCAGACATGGCAGGATCAGCGCTTGCTCGCCTGTTATCAAATGTGCCCGGTTCAGTTTGGTTGAGACGTGCACAGTCAGGCGGCAATGCCTGAGCGCCTCAGCCGTGTACTCAGTGTCAGGAGTCGCGGAAAGGAAGTTTCCACCCAGCGCGAAAAACACCCTGCCACGGCCGCCATGCATCGCCTGGATTGCCTGGACCGTATCCAGTCCGTGGGTCCGCGGCGGCTCGAAATTGAGCGCTGTGCCCAGTCGATCGAGGAAGAGATCAGTCGGCCGCTCCGAGATGCCCATCGTGCGGTCCCCCTGCACGTTGCTGTGACCGCGAACCGGACACAATCCTGCACCTGGCTTTCCGATCTGGCCGCGTAGCAACATCAGGTTTACGATCTCCTGGATGTTGGCCACCGCGTTCTTATGCTGAGTTAGTCCCATAGCCCAGCAGAAGATCGTGCGCTCTGAAGCGATAAATATCCTGGCGGCTTCCTCGATCTGTGATATGGGAATACCGCACTGTTGGATGATGTCTTCCCACTCAGTCTCACGAATAGCATCCACGAACTCGGCAAAACCTGTCGTGTGCTTTTTGATGAAATCCTGGTCGAGTACACCGCCGCCAGAACGGTCATCTGCTGCCAGGACCTCTTTCATGATCCCTTTCAGCAGCGCGACGTCGCCATTGATCCGCACCTGGAGAAAAAGATCGGTCAGTTGTGTTCCGCCACCCAGCCAACCGAGCACGTCTTGCGGATGTTTGAAGGTCGACATCCCCGCTTCAGGAAGCGGATTGACGTGCACGAGGGCGCAGCCATTCTTCTTGGCCTTTTCGAGCACCGTGAGCATGCGCGGATGGTTTGTGCCGGGGTTTTGTCCAATCACAAAGATCGCCTGAGCCAACTCGAAGTCTTCCAGCGTCACGGTTCCCTTCCCGGCTCCGATGGTCTCAATCAACGCCCAGCCACTCGATTCGTGGCACATGTTGGAACAGTCCGGCAGGTTATTTGTGCCGAACTGCCGTACGAAGAGTTGATATAAAAAAGCTGCTTCGTTGCTCGTGCGTCCCGAGGTGTAAAAGATTGCCTCGTCGGGATGAGCGAGCAGGTTTAATGCTTCGGCAATTAACTCAAAGGCTTTATCCCAGGTGATGGGCTGGTAATGCGTGGCGCCCCGGCGAAGGACCATTGGACCAGTAATGCGTCCCTGTTTTCCGAGCCAGTAATCGGATTTGCTCGAAAGATCTGCAACGCTCCAATGACTAAAAAACTCGCGCGTAACCCGTTTGGTGGTGGCTTCATCCGCTACATGCTTCGCCCCGTTCTCGCAGAACTCAGCATGCGATCGCACCTCGTCGGGCTCTGGCCAGGCGCAACCGGGACAATCGAATCCTCCCTGCTGATTGAGTTTTAGGAGGGCGCGCAATCCGCGCACAGGCCCCATTTCATTCCAGGCGCTTTTAACTGCTGAAACAATTGCCGGCACGCCGCCCGCTGATTTGCTAAGCGGCTTAATCTGGACCAGATCAGTTTCTTCAGGAGGTTGGGCGCACGGCTGTGCGGTCTTGAACTCGTGAACTGGCATTTTGTCTATCATCAATGCCTAATTCTATTTGCTCGATGTGCAGGTTACAACTAGCTGGGGTCAAAGCCGTTTAGCAAGCGTACTATTTGACCGATCTTGAGTCGCCCTGGCTGCAACACACGAGCATAGACGCGTGAGCAGCCAGGATGAATTTTCTGTGAGATGCGTTGATACTTTCCGTCGGCAAAACTGTCGGTGATGGAGTTGCATGGCGAGGTATAGGTGGTTATTTCGATCAATACCTCCTCGCCCAGGACCAGCCGTTGCCCGGGCGTCATGCCATCCCAGTCGAGTCCGGAGATCGTTACATTTTCCCCGACCGCTCCGGGGAAAATCGAGTGCCCCTCTCCCTGCAGTTCAAGGATGCGATCCAGAGAGAATAGGCACAGCGCGCGTTCCGGCCCCCCATGAATCTCCGGAAACTTATGGTCGTCCCCAATCAGACCTAACTCGGTTACCACCGCCTCGCGTACTGCCAGCTTGGGGAGACCACCGGGAGAACAGTTCAATTGAAAAATTCGGGCTTGCATCGCGTGCGACTCCGGTTTACCGACGATACAGACGCCTGTGATTTGCGTCAACTTGGGATGTCGGCTGCTGCGACTAATATGACTCCAGCAGTCCGGCTTGGCGGACGGCTGACAATAGCCCAGTGGCGAGCGTCACATCTAGTTGCGTTACAGTTTCAACATTTCCAGAGATTCAGGTTGCGAGTTCTCTACGCCCTTTCAGGGCGGGTCGTGTTATAGGCGTAACCCAGGGGCTGCGCGCCAAGCGCTTGCCCCTGGCTACCTTCTGCCGCGCCTCCGGCGCTGGTTGAATCATTTGACTTACGCAGCGCATTTAGCTTAAAAGCTTTCTGCCCTCTTTTAATGAATTCTAACAACCAAGACTTCGGTTTGATATGAAGCCGGTGCGCCTTTCTTGGCGGGGTGCGAGACCCGTCCCGCGACATTCTCTTTAAACAAACTTGAGGAACCCGAGATGAATCGACACCTTCTCCTTCGCGCAGTCCTTTTGTTCATCGTCACAGCAATTGCGCCAACCTTAACAAATGCGCAGGTGAAGCCTGCCCGGGATCCGAAGCAGCCGGTGGACGAGGAATACTCGAAGAAGATTCGCGAGTATACAACCGAGACTTTTTTCAACTCGCCTTTGACCGATTATCTCCCGGCCTCGCCAAACGTGCCAACGCCGAAGACCGTCCTCGGAGATGTCGCCGGGGCGCCGGGAAAGTTGCCCTACGCAGCGGAAGTTTATAGCTACATGCGCATGCTGGAGAAAGCCAGCCCGCGCGTTAAGGTTTATTCAATTGGCACTACTGAGGAGGGGCGCGAGATGATCGCGGTGGCGGTGGCCTCAGAGAGTTTGCTGGGCAAGCTTGAGGAGAACCGCGCTCGGCTTGCCAAACTTGCCGACCCGCGCACTATCAACATGAACGATGATGAGGCCGATCGGCTCGTCGCGGCGTCGTTTCCCATCTATTACATCACCGGCAGCATTCATTCGACCGAAACTGGTTCGCCGACAGCGCTCATGGAGCTTGCCTACCGGCTGGCCGTAGACGAAAGCCGGTACGTCCGCACGATTCGGGACAACATAGTCACCTTAATCACGCCCGTCGTCGAGGTTGATGGCCGCGATCGCATGGTGGATGTCTACAACTGGCATCTGGCGAACCCCAAATCAAACTGGCCGCCGCTCATTTATTGGGGCCATTACGTAGCTCACGACAACAACCGCGACGCCATCGGTCTTTCGCTGAAGCTGACACGCAACGTGCTGAACACTTATACGGCCTGGAAGGCGCAAGTAATCCACGACCTGCATGAGTCAGTACCGTACCTCTACGACAACACGATTGGCGACGGTCCCTACAACGCGTGGGTCGATCCGATCCTTACCGACGAGTGGCAGATGATTGGCTGGAACAACGTTTCGGAATTGACCAAGTTCGGCATGCCGGGCGTGTTTGCCCACGGGAAGTTCGACACCTGGTCGCCTGGATATCTGATGTTCATAGCTGCTACTCACAATGGCATCAGCCGGCTTTACGAAACGTTTGGCAATGCCGGCGCGGACACGGTCGAGCGCACACTCTCCCCAGACGATTATTCGCGCACGTGGTATCGCCAGAATCCGCCGCTGCCGCGAGTCAAATGGTCGCAGCGCAACAACAATAATTATCAACAGACTGCCCTACTTACCACGCTCCATTATTTCAGCAACAACAACAAGCTCTTCCTGAAAAACTTCTACGTGAAGAGCAAACGGTCCGTCGAAAAGCCAAAGAACGAGGGCCCCGCCGCTTATGTATTCCCCGGAGACGATCCGCGCCTCGGTAATCAGGCCGAACTGCTGCGCACCCTGCAAGCGCAAGGTTGCGAGATCCATCGCGCCACCGCGCCTTTCACTGTTACGTTAAAAACGAAGAAGAAAATCCCGGCCCCCGCGACGGGCGGAGCGCCGACCGCGACAACACCAGTAGGAACTGAATCGACACCTGCAGCAGCTGCGACTCCGTCCGATGCGGTGCCGCGCGCGGCGGCAAGTCCCTCTCCAGTGGCGATTGCAGTAGCGACCCCATCCCCTAAAACAGAGATCGAGCGCCGCTCGTTCCCTGCCGGCAGCTACATCGTGCGCATGGACCAGCCTTACAGTCGCATTGCCGATGCGCTGTTGGATCATCAGTACTGGGCTCCTAACGATCCGCAGCAGGACGTCTACGATGACACTGGCTGGACCATGGGCGAACTAGGGAACGTGCAGGTCATACGTGTGACAGACGTCAAAGCATTGAGTGCGGCTATGGAACGCGTTACCGGCGAAGTGCGGGCACTGACAGCAGTAAACGGCAGCGGTTCGGTCTACCTTGTCAATCACAACGCCGATAACAGTCTGGTGACGTTCCGGTACCGATTGAAGGATGTGGCCATGGAAGCAGCGGAGGAGCCATTTGACGCTGCTGGCCGAAAATTCAATCGCGGCTCATTCATCATTCGTAAAGCGTCGGTCTCTGAAGTACAAAAGGCGGCGACAGATTTGGGCCTGCAAGTCTATGCGGTCGAGACGGCTCCGACCGTTAAGACTCATCCCCTGAAGGCGTCGCGCGTTGCGATGCTCCACACGTGGCTCAGTACCCAGGACGAAGGGTGGTGGCGGTTAGCGTTGGATCAGTTGGGAGTGCCTTATGCTTATATCAGCACGCAGGATGTGGCCAAAGATGCGGAGTTGAGGCGCAAGTATGACGTAATTATTTTTGGTCCGGTTGGGCGTGGCGCTGGTGCCATCATCAGCGGTATGCCGATGTGGGGCAATCCCATTCCCTGGAAAACTACTACTCTGACACCCAATCTCGGAAAGATCGACTCGACGGATGATATGCGCCCGGGCTTGGGTTACTCCGGTCTGATGAACCTGCAGAAGTTTACGCAGGATGGCGGACTCTTTATCGGCGTGATGGATACAGCCGATCTCGCCGTCACCGCCGGCTTTACACCTGGCGTCTCCATTGCGCGAGCTCAAAAACTGAAAGCGATCGGTGTCGTATTGCGCTCGAAGGTTGTCGATGCAAGCAGCCCGATAGCGTACGGCTATGGCGATGCACTCCCGATCTATTGCTTCAATGGACCCATATTCAACCTGAGCAATCTTGCCGGCGGCAGAGGCGGGCGGCCGCGTCGGGACGCTCGAATGACGGGGCGGGGTACGCCTGACGATCCGGATACTGTGCCGGGCAGGCCCCCGGTCGAGCCACCGGAACTGCCGACCGCAGAAGTTTGGGAGGCGCTGCCTTTGACCGACGAACAACGTCGCAACGGAATTAGTGTTATTCCCCCGGCGATGCGCCCGCGTGTTGTCTTCCGTTACGCGGACAGCAAGGATCTGTTTGTCTCAGGTTTGCTGGATGGCGGTGACGAGATTGCGCAGCATCCGATGATTGTCGATGTGCCTTCCGGGCAGGGACATTTCGTGCTGTTCTCAAACAATCCCATCTGGCGCGGTCAGACCAAGGGCAGCTATTTCCTGGTGTTCAATGCAATCTTGAACTTTGATAGCTTAAACGCGGGCAGGAAATTGGACGAGAAGTAAACACCCAAGATGACGGTGATCGCTGCATCCAAGCCGCTCTAAGCTTGCTTTTTCGCGGCTGGCGGCTCGATGTGGCGGAAGTTATCATCTGGTTTATGGCGACTAAATCGAAGCGCGTCAAGTCTCCACAAACAATTTGCGATGCTGCACGCAAAGCTGCGATGCCGGCAGTTATCAAGCCGATGCTGGCGACGCTTGTTGATGAGGCTTTTTCGGATCCTGACTGGCTGTTCGAAACCAAGTGGGATGGTGTGCGAGCGGTTTGTTTCATCAGGAACGGTAAAGCACGGTTCGTCTCCAGAAACCAGATCGCGATGACGGCGCAGTATCCCGAGTTAGCAGACATCGCGCAAAGTATTCGTGGCTCAAGCGTAATTCTCGACGGTGAGATTGTAGCCCTGGATGAAAACGGCGTGTCAAGGTTTCAATTACTGCAACGGCGGCTTGGACGAAAGAATGCCGGCGACATACAGCGACTCGCAGCAACTACGAGGATTGCGTTTTACGTCTTCGACCTCCTCTATCTTGACGGATTCGATTTGATGGGATGCAAACTGATCGACCGCAAAGCCACGCTGGAAGGAATACTCAAGTCGTCCCAGAACATCAGATATTCAGACCACATCATTGGCGAGGGCGAAAAGCTTTTCGAGCAAGTCGCGAAAGTTCCCCTGGAAGGAATGATCGCCAAACGCCTGGAAAGCACTTACGCGCAACGACGCAGCGCCGAGTGGCTGAAAATAAAGACTATTCAACACTCGGAGGTGGTCATCGGCGGTTACACTGAACCGCGAAACTCACGCGAATATTTCGGTGCGCTCGTTGTTGGCCTCTACCGTGGAGGCAATTTCCATTATGTTGCACATACCGGGGGCGGTTTTAATCATCAGACTCTAGCGCAGACTTACAAGATAATGCAGCCCCTCAAGACTAGGGACTGCCCCTTCGTCGACAAACCCAAGACGAACGAACCTGTGCACTGGGTGAAACCCAAGCTGGTAGCCCAGGTTAAGTTCTCCGAGTGGACGGCCGACGCAAAAATGCGCCACCCGGTTTTCCTGGGTTTGCGTCGCGACAAGAAGCCAGAAGAGTGCGTTTTCGAGATAAAGCGCGATACGGATCAGGTCCTAACTCAGGCTGCCCGCACCAAACGTTAGTTTACACGCTAGTCAACCTTTTTCAGGGCCATAATCCACGGAAACTCCCGCCAAACCCATAAACGCAAGGCAGTTTAAACGAGTCTAGCGGTAGATTTAGCTGGTGGGACGAAGTAGCCCGCGAAAGATTCCCTGAACAGCAACTTGCTTTGCCGGTAACATTAGCGGCTGGAGTTGAGAGTTGGCGGGATGGAGTTCGATGTTAGGGCCGCGGCGAAAGAGCCGCTTGAGTGTCGCCTGATTCTCTTCGATGAGTAAGGCCACCACTATCTCACCATCGCGGGCGTCGGTGCGGTTCTCGATTAAGGCAATATCGCCGTCGCATATGTGCTCATCGATCATGGAATCGCCTTTCACCCGCAGCGCGTAGACTCGTTCCGGGGGCACGCGACCGAGCAAGAAACGCGGCACGGGGATAGTCTCCGCATTTTCGACGACATCAATGGGCGCACCAGCAGCGACATAACCCAGTAGTCTGACCTCACAAAGCGCATCGCTCTCATCAATCTTCACCGTCAGAGCAAAGGCGCCGTCTTCGTTTTTGCGTGTAAGCAGTCCCCGCTTCTCAAGTGCGGCAACATGCTTGGCGATCGTTGCTCTCGACTTAACTCCGAAGTGTCTGGCTATCTGCGCGTAGGAAGGCTCGTGACCATGTCGCTCAAGGAAGCGAGTAAGATAATCAAGTATCTCTTTTTGTCGCTGAGTTCGTGGGAGCATAGGTTCAGTAGTCCGCTGACAGATACCTGATGGTTTAATTGATGAAGAACAATTCTAAAGGCGCCCGCATTCTAGGGCGCGCAACCAAAAGCGTCAAGCTTTTGTTGCGCGCCCAAGAATACATTATGGTTGCGATTTCTTAGCGAACGGAGTAGCGGGCGAGTGTGCGCGGCAAAATGCGAACACTGGGTGGCATCTTGCTTAACGTCATCGGCCTTCCAGTTAAGACCTGATTCGCCTTCATACCGTAGACGGCTTCGTTAAGATCATTGTCTGGACTGATCACTGCGCCCTTCAATGCTGCGCCGATGAACGCACCCTTGCTCCGTGAGTAGGAGAGGATGCCGGCATCCAGGGTGGTGTTTGTGGAGGCCGCAACTTCGCGACCAACCGGACCGGCAACTACGCCGGCTTCGCCGCCCATTTCAAACTTATCCTCAAGCAGACCCTTCACACCTTCTTCGTTCATGATCAAAAACACATAGTCATTTTTTTGCGCACCTATCTGCGCACCGAAGCTTCCGCCGCTCAGATTGAAAAACGCCGGAGCGCTCCAGCCACGTCTCACACGCCTGCTGATTATTCCCTGGCCGCCGCGGCCGCCCACAATGAATGCAGCTTTAATCACACCCGGGAAGACGGCAATCGCCTCTGCCTTATCCAGCAATTCCTTGGGAATCGCCTTGTCTCTGACGTTCATGATTTCGGTAAACGTCTTCGCTGCCTCGCTTGCGTGCCGCGCCGCGTCCTGGGTCCTCGATTTTTTCTGCGCCGGCACCGAAACTGCAAATATTGCCAGCAAAATAGCCCCACCCACCGCCCCGGTCACAGTCTCTCGCATCGAAAAGTTCATAACTAACCCTCCCTTCAGACATCTGGTTGTTGAACGAGCGAGGGGAGAACTGCGCTGATTCCGCGTAAAGTTTTCGCTCATCTGTTTGGTCCGATATTACACGCAGGAACGTGATAACGGTAGCTGAGGAGAGTATGGGAAGAGTCAAACCTAAAAAGTGGTGCGTTACGTCTCTGCGCGATCATGAGACTCTTTTCCTGGGCCTGATTTCAAAGGTCAGGCTGGCCCACTTCGATTCGTAATTGAGACCAGAATTCGACAGCAGCGTCATGTGGATAAACTTCACGTACCACTTCCCTTCTGCGAGTTTGAAGCTCGCGAGGCCGCTTAGGTCCGTCCGCGCATCAACCATGTGAAGCTTCCCGTCGCGCGACTCCCAGCCAGCCATGACAAACTGATTAGGCACGGGCTGGCCTTCCACCGTGCAAAGCACGCTAATCGTATCTCCCACTTTCAGAGCGTAGGGATTCTGCTGAGGAATGATCTCCGCGGGGTAATGGAGTTGTCTCTTGTAATCGTCGGAAAGCTTGTCTCCCACCTGAAAGACAGCGCGCACGTGTTTGGAATAACGCTCGCGGACGTCTCTGTTCAATTCGTTGTTTTTCTTTCGCTCGGCAAGAGTGTCAGGGATGCCGTCGTGCTGGAGGTAATCATTGAACTCTGTGGCCTTCAAATCAATCTCTCGAGGGTTGGTTGAAACTCCCGCCAGATAAGTTCCCGGTCCGCCGGTCTTGACTTCCATCACAGTCGTCTTTCGCTCGTCCCGCCACGTCACCGACTGGCTAGGCTCGCTAAGATCCGGAGCATACAGGCTGATATCTCTGAAACGGTCACGAGCGACCAACCCGTCGCTCTTTTGGAAAGTTCCATTCAGGAGGCGCACCGTGGCTCTCGTATTTGGCGCCAGAAAATAGGAATCGAGCTTCATGAACAGGTCATGGGCGCTGGCTGTGGCCGTTACGAGCAGGGCGACGGCGAAGGCCGTCAAAGTCTTTCGCTTCATTTTGTGAGACCTCATTGGTGCTGATGTTCAACTGAATACTTCTCAATAATCCTTTCGCGCACCTGCTCCGGTCTCAGCTTTTCAACTTTTTGCAGCTGGTAAGCTAACAGGGCTTCATCGACGCAAACGGCGCAATGTGCCGCATGATCGTCAACGAAGCAGGTGTGGAGACTCTTGTGCCCGACCTGATCGCAATGGCAATAACAGGGCAGCTGAGCCAGGGTCTCGGGAATCTTTTTTGCTACCTCGTATGCTTCTCGGGCCTTGCCGAAGAACACTGACGCCGGCAACGTTTGAGGAAGGTTTCCGACTTCGGAAGCCAATTGATACGCAGGGATTCGCGGCGTAGCCTGGTTGTAGGCATGTGAGGACATATTGTGCGCAACCTCTGTTGGCCCACCATGTTCGTGCGCGATCTCTGTAGTCCCACCTCCGGGCTTCATCACCACCAGAGTTCCGGCGCCCAGTGCCAGGATGATAAGAATTATGAGTAAGAATTTGGTTTTCATTGATCGATTATCTCCAAACTTTGGACCCTATACGTTTTCGCTTTTAAGGAGAGCGCGGCCCTCTTCCGTCTGCGGCTCTGCGGCCACAAGTGCCAGCCCTCTACTCTGGCTTCCAAGGCAAGACGACCCCTGGCCCGCACCTCGAGATGGAGCAAAAACTCAACTCAAAGTCGAGGTGCGTGCGAGGGGCTGTGGCGCCTGGTGCGCACCTAACCTTGCTTCTGCTTATCCTTCATCTTCATGTTGCACGAGTCACCACTGCAACAGCACCCCTTTTTGGATGAATGGTTCTTCGTGTCGTGCTTCATCGAGCATGAATCACCCTTGTAGCAGCATGACTCCATCGCACAACACGATTCGCTCTTTGTTTTTTGGTCTTTCGGTGTTGAGTTCTGAGCGAGCCCAACAGTTGAAATTGCTGCAGCTAACCCAAGCGCGAGGCCCAGGGCAAACCCTCTAAAGTTTTTCATTTTTGTTCTCCCAAACTAAAAGATCATTGCCTGATATCAGCGAAAACACTGATACCGATGAATATTGAACAGACAGGGTGTCTGGCCTGAACAGGCTGATCTCTAGATTAGGAAGACACAACAGCGGAGGTAGGTATGTCCTCGATTGGGTAATCGAAGTGGATTAGAAAGCGGGGCGGTTTGTTCCAAAAAATTCTCAGCGGGAAGAATCAAATGGGCGGGAGCGGCGCTCACTTCATCCTTGCGAACCTTTGCTGCAACCGCGGCCTTACCCACAGCTAGCGGGCAACCTTCCATCATTCCAGACGAAAGTCTGTCAGATTTAATTCGCGTTCTGCCGGCCGTGCTCGTTCGCCGCGCCTTTGGTTTCGTTTCAGCAGTGCTTTTTGCGCAACAGTGATGAGATTCGTTTGCCGGGCAGGCGTGGCCTGAAGCCGCAATCGTCAGCTTGTGCTCTGAATTTCTGCCTGCACTAACGCCTCCATGAGCGGCAGCCGCGGCGAATATGCCCTCGCATCCGATCAGGCACCCACCACCGGCTACCCAAAGGCTAAGCAACGGCGCCAGCACAATTCGAACAATTCTGGTGGAGGTCAGCGTCCGCATGATCAGCCAAGTCTAGCGTTCTGGTCGTCATTTGTCGACTCGGACGCCATGGCCCGCAAAAGACCAGCATTTTGTCATCTTTTTGTGACGTGGGGAAGGGAAACCAGCTTTAGTCTGGCCTCGGTGCGAGACTTTCGCTAGACTGAACTGAAGTAGAGCAAATCCTATGCAAAACCGAGGGTAGGGAGAGGTTTATTATGGAGATTGATAAGAACAAGATCGTGACGCAGGATGAAATGAATGAGCCCGCTCCGATAGATCAAGTTGAGGATCGCGTCGAAGCCGAAATGAAAGTGATTGAAGGTAAAGCGAAAGAGCAAGTGGCCCATGGGCTGCAAGACAAGAAACTGGAACAGGAGGCTCAACAGCTCAAGCAAGAAGGTGAACGGAGTTTGAAAGCTGCAAAGGAAGAGGAGCATGAAAAGGGGAAGCGCTGATGACCTACCCCTTCAGTGCTTCTTCGATAGCATCTCTTAGCTGCTTAGGTGTAGCAGCCGGACTAAACCCAACAAACCGTTTCAAAATGCGGCCGTCGCGCGAAATTACAAAGCTCTGTGGAATCGCGTCCCGCCCCTGCATCAGAGTGATGGCCACCTCCGGAGTGGCCCAACCTACCGGATAGTCCATCTTAAACTCCTGCGCGAAGCGCCGCACGCCTTCCGCCGAAGCTTCCGGGTTTTCGGTTGAAAGACCGACCACCTCCAAACCCTTCGCCCGATATTCCTTGTGAAACTTTACCAATTCGGGAATCTCCATGCGGCACGGTCCGCACCAAGTGGCCCATAGGTTCACCACCAAAACTTTTCCGGCATAGTCCGAAAGTTTGATGGGCCGCCCGTTTACGGTTTTCAACTCAGTATCAAGCACTACAGCAGGCAACGTAGGCATCGAGCCTGGAGCGGCGGGCGCAGACTTGGCAGGGTTAATTGAGATAGGTCCTGGCTTCCCAATCCCATCCGTAGAGTTGCAGCTTGAAACCCCAAACGCCGCAACGAGCGACAACACCAGTACGGTTAAAGCGAGACGCGCCGGGGTTAAGAAGTGACTCTTTTTTCGGGTTTCTTTTGACATCTTAATATTTTGCGTGCTAGCCGTTTCTTGATCCGGGAACAGCATAGCATTCCTCCTCGGCCGCTTACGAGTTTCACTTCTTCGCAAATCTAAACGACTCGAGGATTACCGGCATCTCACCCTTCTCGCCCACCTCTTCGACTCCTGACAATTCGGGCGCCAGGGAAGTGGCCAGCATTATCAGCGTTGCGCCTGCAGTTTGCCCTTCAATGCTCGTGGGCAGAAAGATCACGCGGCCCCATACCTGAAGGTCACCTTTCTCAGTTCCTTTAGAGAGACTTACAAACCGAAATTCGTAACCGTCGAGCGAGTTTACTTTGGTAGGTCCCTCGGAGACCTTACGGTACTCCGGAAAGCTATTCGCCAGATTTCTTCCCAACAGCTCAACTAAGCGCGGGAATGTCGGACTGTCCGCTTCGAAAGTTCCCTTACTGGTGTACCAGCCGACGGCGAAATTCTCTTGCGTGAAGTCGGGTGGCAACCGTCGTTCGACTTTCACGAAATTGCTGGCTCCGGCCACTCCGGCGTTCTTATCAGTCTGCCAGGTTTCTGGGTAGTAGAAAGAGAAGTCGAGGTAATGCTCGGCCAGCTTCCCGTCCAGGTTTGTTGTGGAGTTGGCGAATTTCGTGGTGCCGGGAGGGGGCACAAAAGCTACTTCGGTATCTTCGGTCGTCGTGCTATTGGTGTTCGCATTTTCCGCCGCCGTGTTCGTGTTTGTTTCTTCCCCCGGTGGGGCCTCCCGCACAACCACAGGACCATCTTGAAACTCCTGCAGGCGGGGTTTGATGACATAAAAGAAAACGCCGGCCAGACCTGCAACACCCAATAATAGGACGAAGACCACAGCCCCGAGAATTAAGGGCAGTTTCGATTTCTTTTTCTCTTGCGGAGGATGAGTAGTGACCCCTAGCAACGTCGTGTGCCCGGGCGGGGACGGGGGTATGTCAGATGCGGTGGTTGTCCCGGTCCGTCCCGTATTGCGGGGAAAAGCAACTGTTGGTGCATTAGCCATGGTGGCAATAGTCGCATTGAGATCGGGAAGCTCGCGGCTGGTGGCAGCATTCTCCTGCTGCGGTTGAAGTGGTGGCGCCACATCGGCAGCGG
>JBPCMM010000066.1:0-18346 GCA_051002255.1 Pyrinomonadaceae bacterium | reverse complement strand
TGGCAATCTGCGGATCGGTCTCGTTGAGGACCTGCAGCGCCGCCATCATTCCGTAAGCCGCGGTTGCCAACTCAAATCGAAGCTGCCTCTCTACAAAAGGACGCGAGCGCTCCAATTGTTCCGGCGTAGCTTTGAACTCCGGCTTGCCGGCGACAAAGCGCTTGAGTTCTTTGAACAGAGCATCAGTGATCGGGAAGTCGGTGGCCTTCAGGGCGTGCCTAAACTCGATCGGCTTCTGGACTTTGTAGGCCTCAAAACCGGGCACGCGACCGGTGGCAAGTTCAAGCGCAAAGGCAAAGATCGGATCCGCCAGCTTTGCTTGGGCGGGAGTAATCTTCGCGGGCTTGACGACCTCGTCCGGCGCGATGCCTCCCCCACCATAGACAGCGCGACCGCCATCGGTGCGACTTTCAGGTCCCAAGGGAGCCGCCTTTTGGCTATCCGCTCCCTGAGACTTCTCATTGGCAATTCCCCCATGCGTGTAGTAGTCGTAGACACCACCGGTAGAGTAGTCGCGCTGAATCAGCCGGCCTGAAGGCATAAAGTATTTTGCGATAGTCAGTAGCAGCGCTGAGTCGTATTCGAGCTGTATCGGCAACTGCACAATCCCTTTACCGAACGTGTTTTCACCGACAATCAGCGCCCGATCGTGATCTTGCAACGCGCCCGCCACTATTTCAGCGGCCGAAGCTGAATCACCATTAACCAAAACTACCAGAGGCGTCTGATCCGGCGAGTCATTCACCGCCCTGAAGTTTTCGGAGCTGCCTCTGATTCTCCCTTCTTGCTTGACTATTAGCTGGCCGCGCTGCAGGAAGGTGTTGGCAACGCGCACAGCCTGAATCAACAGGCCGCCACGATTTCCACGCAAATCCAGGATCAGCATGTTCATGCCTTTTGAATGAAGATCCTGAAGGGCTTCCTGAAACTCATCAGACGTCGTCTGATTGAATCCGCCGGTCATTGCCACATACCCAACCCCGGGCCTGACTACATAGGCTTGCGGAATTGATGGTAGAGGTACGGCATCGCGGGTGATGGTTACTGTCTCCGACTCTCGTGAACCTGCGTGTTCAACTGTGACCTTTACTATCGTGCCGCGTTGACCCAGCAAAAACTTTCGCACCTCGGGGTAGGTCTTGCCTTTCATCGACTTCCCATCGACCTCGAGAATCCGGTCCCCGAAACGCAGCCCGGCGCGGGCGGCGGGTGCATCTTCAAAGGTGGCGCGAATGTAGGTGTTGACTTGATCGCCCTGGCGGAGATCGCCGATGGTCGCTCCTATGCCGAAATACTCTGAGCGTTGTTCGGTCCTGAACGAAGCGTATTCAACTGGATCGAAATAGGTTGAATGCGGATCGAGCACGTTCAGCATGCCGTTGATGGATGACTTGAAGATGGAGTTGTAATCCACTTTCTTTCCGTCAATGTAATTTGCCTGAATTACGGAAAGAGCCTCGCCGAGGTCAGTTCTAATCATCGTAGCTGAGACTACCGATTTGTTTGTGGAGGTGTTGACGTCGGGTGCCGGACGCTCTGGATTATTGCGTCGAGCCGAAGGGTTTTGCTGGGCAAGGACGATTACGGGGAGTGACAGGGCAATAGCCAGAAACAAAATGCCAGGCACAAGAGATCTTCTACTCACGCAACCCTCCTATAGTTCTGCTCGCTCCAAGAATTTCGTATCCTCACCCGGCTGACCGCGTTTGGTCGGCAAAAACGGGCTGCCAGAATAGCACGAACGACCAAAGGCTTTGAAATATACGCCGCCACCGCCAGCGAAGTTCATCGCCTGTTGTTGTCGAGGCCGCCGGCGCGCAACCGGGACTGACTTTGTCGGAAAGGGAAATGTGCGCTTCTCTGGTTAGAAACGTCCAGCTTCAGCCAATTAGTGATTCAACGCTCGAGAAACGTTGCCCCCTGCCTGGAAGGCGGATATGAAAGAGAGACCGCAGTGGGTCAGTTTGAGCTTTAGGTATCCGATTCAAGGTGTTTTCGAATGCTGAAGGGATTTAAGTCAATAGCCGTGGGCGAGCTTTGCGACCCACGGAGGATCGGTGAAAAGATTTCCTGACTCTGGAAGGGTCAAAGAGTGCCCGAAAATGTGATCCTTTCAGGGTCAGTCAATCTCCTTGTCTTAGCCGTGGGCGTCGCGCAACCCTCGCCCACGGCTGTTAACTGATATCCTCCGGGCCGCTCTGACGAGTTCAAACGGAACCCACGCACAGGATCCTGACGCATTTCCTCGTGACAAAAGAGTGCCGTGTTGTGCACTATAAAGCACCAATAGCAACATTTTAACAGGTAATGGTCTCAACTTACGGGGAGGATTGAGAATGGCTAAACAACTGCAACGAGAACAGCTCTTCTCGTTTGCTAAGGATCATAGGGAAGAATATGAAGAACTGCTGCGCCAGTTTGTTGAGACACCTACCGTGTCTGTCGACCCAGCTCACGCTGAAGACATCCGCAAAGGCGTTGACCTGACTGTGGAAACGCTGCGCCGTTTTGGCGGTAAGGCCAAGGTCTACGCGGTCAATAAGGGTAATCCAGTAGTCCATGGTGTCTTCGGGGAGGATAAAAATCGACCCACCGTGACCGTCTACAACCACATCGATGTTCAGCCTGCGTCAAAGGCAACTGAACCCTGGGAAACGGAACCGTTTGTGATGACCAAAAGAGGCGATAGCTATTTTGGCCGTGGCACGACTGACGACAAGGGCCCAGCGCTGGCGGCTTTGTATGGCGCGCGAGCCGCGATGGAGGCGGGTGTGCCCATCAACATTCGTTTCCTCTGGGAGTTTGAAGAAGAGATCGGTTCGCCAAATTTCGAAAAGATTATTTCCAGCGCCGCTTCAGATCTTCGTACGGAATCCGTGGTCGTTTCCGACACGGTCTGGGTCTCCAGGCAACGACCGGCGAACTCGGCTGGCCTGCGTGGCTTAATGGGATTCCTGCTTGCGCTGGAAACTGCAACGGTCGATGCGCATTCAGGGGAAGTAGGCGGCGCCGCGCGAAACCCGCTCGGCGAGCTGATGAAACTGGTCTGCGACCTTTATGATCCGATCACGGGTCGAGTGAAGATAAAAGGCTTCTACGACGACGTCATTCCGCCTTCTCGCAAGGAACTTCGCGATTGGGCTAACTCAGGCTTTTCTGCGAGAGCTTTTAAGAAAGCGCACAAACTTAAGTCAATGCGCGCGGAAGATGATTTGGAAGTGATGAAACGTATTTGGGGCATGCCAACATTTGAAGTGCATGGAGTAGCTGGCGGTTACCAGGGGCCTGGAGTGAAGTCGATTGTGCCGCCGCGCGGCGAAGTAAAGGCTTCGTGCCGCCTCGTGCCTGGCCAGGATCCCAAGAAGATTGCGCAGTTGCTGAAAGCCGCAGTTAAAGCGAGCAATCCGGATGTTCAGATTCAATTCGAGTCGATGGCTCCGGCCTTCCAAACTTCGGTGGAAGGTCCACTGCCGGACGCACTAAAGCGAGCGGTGAAGTTTGCGTTCAAGCGGGACGCAGTGTTCGTTCGCGATGGCGGTACCATTGGTGCGATGACCAGTATTGAAAAAGTCCTGCGGTGCCCGATCATGTTTCTGGGTCTGTCGCTACCTGAGCACGGTTACCATGCGCCGAACGAGAACTTCGACTGGCAACAGGCTTCGGGAGGCATGGTGGCTTTCGCGAAATACTTTGAGGAGATTTCCAACCTGCCGCGGTAGAGAAGAAGAAGAATTAGCCGCGGATTTGCGCGGATAAACGCGGATCAGAACCGGCAGAAACATTGTTAGAAGCTATGACGAGGCATGAGTTCGATCGAGAAAGTTATAGCGAAGTGGCGAGCCGATGGCGTCGAGTTGCTAACTCCATCTGACGAAGCGCAAATTGTCGCCGTTATCAGCAGCTCGGGGCAGCGTCTGTCACGCGATGTGGCAGAGCTATATCATGCTACAGGTGGGATGCCGGATGGTGTGATGGATGCGCTTTGCTTTTCCCTTTGGCCGCTTGACCGTGTGACTGCTGAGAATCAGAGACATCAGGACGCGGGGGTCCTATTTGCAGACTTCTTAATCGACTCTCACGTGTATCTCTTTCGGTATGGGAACGCCGAAACCTCATCCGTGCATGTGGAGTATGGAGACGGAAAAGGTCCACAGCGACTCGCGGATAGTGTTAGTGAGTTCTTCGAGCTATATCTAGATAACTCGGAGAAGATTGGCCTTTAAGGCGAGGCCCCCTTGAGGATGGTCTTTTGTCTTCTCAGATCCGCGTTTATCCGCGCAAATCCGCGGCTAATTTTCTTAGTTCAGATCACGCACGCCAGGCGCTCTTCATTCAGAGGTTGAAATCCAAGCCGCTCATAAAAGGAGCGCGCTTCCGGGTTGTCAAGATGCACGGCCACGTCGATGCGGGTTACGGACTCTTTTGTCAGCCGTTCCTTGAGCGCTTTAATCAATACCGTGCCGATGCCTTCTCCGCGACGATCCGCTTTGACCGATACATCATCCAGTTTTGCTACCAGTGTTCCCATCGACGTAGAGACGGCGTAGCAAACTACGCAGATGCCCGCGACGCCGTCATCGTCGTAAGCCATCCAGACGAACCCCAGGTCCGGATGTTCGAGAAACAGGTAGAGCGCATCATTTAATCCCTGGATTCCGCGATCTCCATAGGCCTGGCTGCTGGCGCGATAGTGTTCGTCTTCACTGAGAAACGCACTCAGCATGTTGAAGGCGTCCGAGACATCAGGGGCGGTCATCTTGCGGCAGGTGATCAAATAGAACTCCTCGTCTGGCGTCAGTTGCGGTAGTGGGTCAGTTTAGAGTTCAAACTCTAGTTTGTGGTCGCGAAACGGCAATCTGAAGGTTGAACTCTAAACTTCCGGAATCAAACTAACCCACTACCGAAGTTGCTTCGTATCATGCCACAGGATGTTCCGGGTGCTATAATCCTGCCGTTCACCTCCAGGAAGTATTTCCACCTTTAAAAAAATCGAGGTTAGAAGCCATGAAGAAGATCTTAGCTACTCTGGCGCTGATTATTGGGGTCTCGTCATTCGCGTTTGGCCGCGAAGCGAGACTCGTGCGTTATCCGCACTACCATGATGGGCGGATCGTTTTCAGCTATCTTGGCGACATCTGGACGGCCAACGAGAAGGGCCAGAACGTCCAGCGCCTGACCGTCAATCGCGCGCGGGATGTCTATGGGCGCTTCTCGCCCGACGGGAGGTGGATCGCTTTCTCAAGCGAACGCAACGGCAACCTCGACGTTTTCATCATTGCGTCCGAGGGTGGTGCGGCGAAGCAGTTGACCTTCCACTCATCCGACGACACCGTCCTTGGTTGGCGACCTGACTCACGCTCCGTGCTCTTTAGCGCCAACCGCGGCGAAGACTTTACGCCACAACTTTATGTGGTAAGCGTTGAAGGTGGAATGCCGACGAAGGCCGGCACGGACATGGGCGTGCAAGCCGCCTATTCGCCCGATGGCCGCCGGTTGGCTTACAACCCAAAGTCGCAGGTTTACTGGCGCAAGTACTATCGCGGCGCCTCCCAGAGCGACATCGTGGTGATGGATGTGGCGGCGAAGCGGTTCACTCAGTTGACCGATTTCGATGGACTCGATTCGTGGCCGATGTGGGGACACGATGGAGCGATTTATTTTGTCAGCGATCGTGAAGGCAATGGGCTGACGAATATCTGGCGCATCCCCGATAGCGGTGGTAAGGCGGATCGCGTCACATCGTTCAAGAGTGGCGACGTGCGCTGGCCGGCAGTTAGCGCTGATGGGAGGGTGATTGTCTTTGAGCATGACTTCGGCATCTGGAAACTCGACCTGATCAACAGGAAGACTACTCCGATCACGCTCAACATAGCTGCCGAGACCCAGGATAATCTCTCCGAAGTTCAGACTTTCAGCTCCCAGGCGGACGATTATGATCTCGCGCCGTCTTCGCGACGAGTGGCGTTTTCGATTCACGGCGAGATTTTTACCGCTCCTGTCGAAGAAGGCGACCTAAAACAGGTAACCGATAGTCCCGCCCGTGATCGGTTGGTGGACTATGCGCCCGACGGCAAATCACTTGCCTTTGTGTCTGATCGCAGCGGGCGGGAAGAGCTTTATGTTACATACACGGATGGGACCGGCGAAGCGAGGCAGATCACAGACATTGACACGCTGAAGTTTGGCTTCAACTGGTCTCCTGATTCGAAAGAAATTGCCTTTACCACTTCGGATGGCAAACTGCGCAAAGTCGACGCCACCTCCAAACAACTTACGGTGTTGGATTCCTCGAATTATGGAAACATCGGTACGCCCGTCTGGTTGCCTGACGGCAAGTGGATCGCTTATTCAAAGTCTGATGTCACCCGCACTTCCGATATTTATGTGATTGCTTCCTCCGGCGCGGAAAAGGCACCACACAAACTGACCTTTGATTCAAACTCCGACACGAATCCAAGGTTTGCTCCCGACGGACGTAAACTCTTCTTCCAAAGAATTGAAGCCTCCGGTGGAGCCACTCCCAATTCGGTTCAGATCTACTCTGTCGCGCTTGAGCGTTTGGATCGCGACCCCGATGATCCGGAAGAACGAGCCGAGCCGGAGTCTTCTCCCGCGGGTTCCGGAGAAGCAGGCGCTGAAGGTGCATCGCCGCCGCGCCGGGGACCAGCAGAGCGACGTCAGCCGCCAAAAGAAATCAAGATGGATTGGGCGGGCCTTAAGCGTCGCACACGGCAGATCAGCCGCATGCCGTTCCCTATTTTTAATTACACCGTTGCGCCCGATAGCCGCACCATTGTTTTCGTTACCAGTGAACCAGCCGGTCCAGCCAGCGTTCCGGTGATCTATTCCGTTCAGGACGATGGTAAACGACTGACGCGCATCATCTCCGGGATGCCACCAAGTGAAGAAGGCGGGCCAGGCGGATCGGGCGGAGGGTTTGGCGGCGGGATTTCAGCATTAGATATCTCACGCGACGGTAGAACGCTTTTCTTCATCGAGCGGGACGGCATCTATTCAGTGCCACTTCCGGCATCGCCTCCACCCGGTTCGGCAGCCGCTGCAGCCGCAGCGAGCGCAGGGCGCGGAGAAGGAACACGCAAGCGGATCAATTTCAACGTGAGAGTTCGCGTCGATCGCCCGGCCGAATGGGCGGAGATGTTTGACGACGCCTGGCGGACGATGAAGTATCGGTTCTATGACCCGCAGATGCACGGCATCGACTGGGATGCGGCCCGCGCAAAATATAGACCCTTAGTAGACTTCGTGGGCGACCGTCAGGAGTTGCTCAACATCATCAACGAAATGATTGGCGAATTGAATGCGTCGCACACCGGCGCAGCGCCTCCGCCGCGCGGAGCTGCCAGTGGCGTATCAACTGGTCATGTCGGTGTGGAGTTGGAGTCAGACAGCGCTGCGGGGCGTTATCGGGTAACCCATGTTTACGAAGACGGTCCTGCCGACAAGGATTGGGTTCGAGTTAGCGTTGGGGATTACCTGATAGCCATCAACGGCAAGCCGGTGCGCGCCGGCGACAACTACTGGCAGTTGCTTAACAATCGGCTCAATCGCAAGAGTGAAGTCACCTTCAACAATAAACCCGGCGAAGAAGGAGCCTGGCAAACTCGAATCGAAACCATCGCGCCCAATGCCTACAGCCAGTTGCGCTACGAGCGTTGGGTGAAAGAGCGCCGCAAGAAGGTGGATGAACTTTCGGGCGGTCGCATTGGCTATGTTCACATTCAAGCGATGAACCAACCGTCGCTCAGGAAGTTTGAGAAGGAGATTCGCGAATTTCGAAACAAGGAAGCCCTGGTCATTGACCAGCGCTGGAACGGCGGCGGGAATATTGAACAGGAGTTGCTGGCGATTCTGGTCCAACGGCAATACCAGATCTGGCAACCGCGCGGCACAGAACCTGCCGGAAGACCTTTTGCCGGTTTCTTCGGACCGAAAATCGTATTGCAAAACTGGCGCTCCGCATCGAACGCCGAGATGTTTCCTGCGGGGTTCCGCGCGCTGGGACTGGGCAAAGTGGTCGGCACACCGACGGCGGGGGCGGTAATAGGGACGGGCAGCTATAGTTTGATTGACGGCTCGACCGTGCGCACCCCGGGCGTGGGAGTTTTCCTCGCTGATCCAAAACGCACGAACATGGAAAACTATGGCGTGCAGCCGGACATGCTGGTGGACAATCTGCCGGAGGACAGTTTGGCCGGGCGCGACCGCCAGCTTGAGGCCGCGGTCGGAGAGTTGATGAAACAACTACAAGGCCCGAAGCGCAACGTAGCGAGTAACGATTAACATAAAGCGTGTTGGTCACGAGCAAGAACCGGCCCAGATGGACGCGGATAAACGCAGATTCGAACAAAGCAAAGTGCTCCCGTGAGGAATACCGCGCTGGTATAGAGCTTTTTAGATCTGCGCTTATCCGCGTAAATTTGTGGCTGGTATCTCGTTAAGAAATGGAACCCAATGCGCACCGGAATAAAGACCCATAGTTCCACTAGAACTACAAAAGGCGCGTCCGAAACTAGCGGAACGCGCCCCTTGAGTTAAAGCCAATTTTGGCTCTGGGTTAGTTTGGCATCAAGACAGTATCAACCACGTGAATAACGCCGTTGGACTGATAGACATTGGCGATTGAAACCGTGGAGCTGCCACCTTTTTCGTCTTTGAGCATCAAGTTATTGCCGCTCATCCAGGCCCACAGGATGCCACCGCTGACAGTCTTGAACTGCGCCTTGCCGCCACCGGCCTTGATGCGCTTGGCAATCTTCTTAGAGTCGAACTTTCCGGCCAAAACGTGATAGGTCAGGATCTTTGTCAACATGACCTTGTTCTCGGGCTTCACCAAAGTTTCTACAGTGCCCGCGGGTAGCTTATCAAAGGCAGCATTGGTCGGCGCAAAAACGGTGAATGGTCCCTTGCTTTTTAGGGTCTCAACCAACCCCGCAGCTTTCACAGCGGCCACCAGAGTAGTGTGGTCTGCCGAATTCATGGCGTTGTCTACGATGTCCATGGACCTCATCATAGCCGCGCCACCGACCATCGGGTTTTCGTCTTTCATCTGAGCGTATGCGTTTTGATTTGCGAATGCTGCTACTACGAGCAGCAGCATGAGAAATAATTTCTTCACTTCTTTCATCCTTTTTCTGAAGAGATTTTTTGGAACTGCAAAGGATATACGGAAGCCGTCGCAGGATTGGATTGGGCTGGCTGAAAATAAATCCGGCAGAGGAGGCCGCTTCACGCGAAGACGCGGCGCGGCAAAAGGTAGCCGGGGCAAGCGCTTGGCTCGCCGCTCGATCCACGAAATAACACTAAGCCGCACGAAAAACGACTGTAAAGTCATTTGAGTACACTAGCTTTCCCTCGTTAGCTCTTAATCAGCGTAAAGACTCGCAAAACCTGAATCTCTCCAGTTGTGAAACTGTAGCGCGATTGAATAGGATCAGCAGTTGGTGGGTGTGCGGCGCCCCTTCCGGGCGCGTTGTGTTTTCTCGGACTTGATCCAGGGGCCGCGCGCAGCCCCGGCTACCTTCTGCCGCGCCTCCGGCGCTAGAGCTTTGATTCTCAACCAGCCTCCTGGGCACCGCCCAGAAAATCGGCCGTCTCAGACACCAAGAGGCGGACCCCGTTGCCAGCTCTCAACTTGCTTTACAGATGTGCTTGGAGGTTACTCCTCAGGGCCGGAGCAGGTTGGTCCGTGAAGGGCGGGAATCTTTTGACTGATAACTGGATACTTTGGTGCTTCATCGATATTGATCTGCGTCCAGTGCGCATAATTCTCAGGAACGTTAGTGTCGGCGAAGATTGCTTCCACTGGACACTCAGGCACACAAGCATCGCAGTCGATGCAGGTGTCGGCATTGATGTAGAGGCGATCAGTCAATTCGTGAAATGCCTCAACCGGACACACCGCTGCGCAATCCGTGTACTTGCAGTCAACACATAACTCCACCACCACATAGGTCATAGGGGAAGAAGCTCCTTTCGATAATGGCAAATGTTTATATGTAACGCGTCGAATGTCAACAGAAAACTACAGCGGGAACATAAGACGAAGGCGTGTCTAATAAACAAATAGTCTAGGTGTTGCTGCGGAAGGTAAAGTATGCACTGTGTTATTTCTTACCTCAGCGCTGCGATAATCGCGTTCATCGTTGGTCTCGCAGCTCACAGTGGCGTAGATACGCTTGGCGGTTTTGCAGTTGAGAAGCTTTGCGATGTTAAAGGAAGCTGGCGCTGATTCGATCGGATTGGTAGCCCGCGAGATTCGGGCACATTAATCATGCGCCTCCAGGATTTCTCTTTTTCACCGAACCCGGTCCGTTCACCGTTTGATTGACGTCAGGGTCACCGTCATAAATGACCTGAGAAGGACCCGAGACCGTAACGTTGAGCACATCGCTGACAAAAACTTCAACCTTCACGACGCCCTTCGAATCCACTTCAGCTCTGGAGGCGCGCAGTTTGTGAGCATCGACGTTACCGGCGCCGTTAGCATCGATTTCCAACTCTTTGGTCTCGCCGGACGCCAGGATTGTCGGCGCACCATTGGACTTAATATCAAACTTGTCATTTTTGAGACGCGAGACCTCGATTGTGCCGGCGCCATTTGCCGAGATGCCCACGATGTTAGGCACCGAGATTTTTATCTTCATTGGTGTGCGAGTAGAGTAGCTCCCCACATTATTGATGCGTAGCACTCCGTTTGAAACCTCGGTGCTGACCATCGGCAGAATGTTGTCGTCGCCTTCAATTTCCAGAGTTTGGGGCTGCTGGCAAACCACTTCGATCTGGAAAGCTCCGTCGGTCGAAATGGAAGTAAAGGGGGTCAAAGTTCGCCTTTCGACTTTGCGCACACCAGAACCCGTTACCCCGTGCATTTTGGCGGCATAGTAACAACCGCTGGAGAGCGAGCAAAGAATGATGGTCAGTAAAACCTTCTTCATCTCCGGTCTCCTATTGGCTGCGCGGCCGCCGGCGTTCTTCGCGCAAGTATTCAAGCGTGCGGGTTGAGTTTTCGGTAACGCTGGCCGCCGGCGCAGCTAAAGATAGCGGTTGAGAGGCGCGAAACTCGGCCGGCATTACGGCCGGAGTGGGCAGCGCCATGGGCTCGCGCTTTGCATTCGTGAGGCGGCCCAACTGCCGGTAAAGAAAAATTTCTGAGAAGGCGCAAATAAAAAAAGTCAGAAACATAAAAAGAACGATCAGTTCTTCGCCAAATTGGCCCTCTCTCTTCAATGCAATCGGTCCCCCGAGGAGGAGCCCCATGGCGGCCAGTGCCACCAGCACCATCGCCGTCACTATCGCACTGATAGCCCCGACCTGTTTGGACTCGCTGCGTTCTTTCAGGCCGGTACCACAGCGATTACAGAAACTAAGTCCCGCCGCGATTGGGCTGCCACAACCTGAACAGTACATAAGTGATCCTTTCAGTATGAAAAAGACTGACGCGCGGCGGTAGGCGCTTTATCGCTCATCAGTGTAGAACGGCTCAGCGCAAGATTAGGTTCCCACCAACTCGCTTTGAATTTCGGGCGCTAGCGTCCAGGCACGTACGTAAGCCAAAAATAGATCGCCTGGCCAACCCCAATGAAGAAACCGATTATGGCGCCAAAGAGCTCAATAGTCTTCAAGTGCTGGGCCGCCACGGACAGCACCAGCGATTCGAGCTTTTCGATAGGGTAGTCGGAAACCTTCTTGCGCACGAGGCCGCCGACATCAAATTCGGCAATGGCCGTCGGCAGGCGCTCACGCGCGGCGGCGGTGATTCGCTCAACCAGAGCAGCACTCGCCCGCTTTACCGAGTGCTCCGAAAGGTGATCTCCCAACCGCCCAATCGGCGCTATCAGCAACCGCTCGATCTGCGCGGTAGTGATGGCGTTGATGGTTCGTGCAGTATCCTCGTGCGACAGGATATCGAGCAGGCTGGTAGCAAGAAAGTTTTTGAGACGCGTTGCGGAATCAGGGTTGATTCGCTTAAGCGCTGAGTCCAGCGTTTGCGAACGCACACTCGCGAGCGCATCTTTGACATAGGCAGAGACAGATCGCGTCAGCTCCGGACTTTGGGCCAGTTCGAGAATTCGATCCACCACCTGTGTCTTCATCAACTCAAACTTCTCCGGCTCGATCTGACCGATGATTTCATTCAGTGGACGTGCGAGTAGAGTGTCTATAGTCGAATTCAGAAACGCTTCGGCTTCCTGAGCGAACGCCGGACCGCGCAGATATTCCTCCACGCGCTTGGGTAGCGTCTTATTAATCAACTCATCCACTTCGCGGTGAATACGCTCGCGCGAAATGAAAATCTTCTTGATCAGTGAGAGCTGCTGATAGTAGTCATCCACCTCGCGTTTAATCAAAGCGCCCATTTGCTGTCGAGTGTTCTGGCTGGTAGCAATATCGGCAAGATGATGGACGATGGGCGGGACTTGCTGGTCCAGGCGCTCTTTGATGAAAGCGACAGTTTCGGGAGTGAAGGTATCGGCGAGCGTGGCATTGCTTCGGGCGAGATCGTCCAAACGTCCCGAGATGAACTCCCGCACTTTTCTTTTGAACACTTCTTCGCTAACCAAATCTTGAAAGCGTGCTTCTACAAAGCGCGAGATTCGATCGAGTGCATCATCGCTTAAAGTGGCGTCAATTCGGCGCGCCAACAGCTGGTCGGTTTGTCGATCCACAAAGCGCGCGATCGCCTCAGCCGTCTCGTCGCTCTTGAGCACCGCAGCAATATATTCAGCCAGGCGGTACTGCAAGGCTGAAATCGTGTCGAGCACAGGTGCACGGGCGCCGGTCGGCAGCGCGTCGATGAATGAGGGGTAAACAGTGGCCAGCAGATCCGCAGTATAGGCGTTGACGAAATCGTCAATCCTGCGCTGAAAAAAATCTGTCTCGAACAGGGCATTGAAAACTGTCTCCTGCGAAACCAGCTCATTCCCAACGGCGTTGCCGATAGACTGGGCCAGCCGCTCGCGGTGCCGCGGGATCATTCCTTGCGGCCAGACAGTAATCCCCAGGATCTTAGCAGGCTGATAAGGATGAAAGAGCATCCAGATCGCCAGCCACGCGGCTCCATAGCCGTGAATCGTCGCAATCACGATGATGGCAATGACGATTATTAACTTGAATGTGAAGGGATCGATGGCTAAACCCGTGAATCGTAAATCGTGAATCGTAAATCGTGAATCGTAAATCGTGAATCGTAAATCGTAAAATCGTTAAGACGTTGTCTCCGCGCTGAGCAGAGTGTATTCTGTCACAACACGCCCTCCTCCTTCTATTTACGCTTCACGGTTGACGATCCACGATTCACGGTTTACGTTTCCACCGGGTATCCCGCCTCGATCCAGGCGCTGGTGCCGCCGGTTACGTTCAAGAGATTGGCGAAGCCGTGTTGCTGCAGGATGCTGGTCGCGGCGCTGGAGCGGTAACCGCCGGCGCAGATCACGGCGGTGAGTTTTGACGGTTCGAGCTCTAAGACCGGGACGCGCTCTTTCAGATTGGAGAGTGGTTCAGCGATGGCCCCTGGTACATGACCGCTGGTGTACTCTGGAGGACGACGCACGTCGAGCACCTGGAAATCGGTTTGGCTTGCAATCAAATTATTTAATTGATCGACGGTGATTTGCGGCACTGCCGCCACTTCCAGACCAGCCCCGCTCCAGGCGTCCATGCCCCCGCTTAAGTAGCCGTGCGCGCTCTCAATCCCCACGCGTGCCAGTCGCATCTGAGCCTCGTCAACTTTTGGTTCCGAGTCAGCGACGATGACAATGGGACTTTGCAATGAGATCAAAGAGGCCGCCCAAATCGCAAACTGCCCACCGAGACCAATATTGATTGAACCCGGAACATGAGCGGTGCCAAACTCCGCTGCGGAGCGAACATCAAGAACCACGTAACCCTGGGAGATCAATTCCGCGACTTCCATCGGGGAAAGGGCAGCAGGCTTTGGCAGCGCAGCCAGTGGGGCCGCACCGTCCCGATTAATCTCCGCGTCTTTCGAAAAGTATGCCGGAGCTGGGGGGAGTTCGGATGTCATCATGCGAATGAACTCTTCTTTCGACATCGGCTTAAGCGCGTAGTTGAATTTCTTCTGCTCGCCTATGGTCGAAGAAGTCTCCTTCGAGATGTTGCGTCCGCACATGGATCCGGCGCCGTGTGCGGGATAGACGTCCACCTCATCTGAAAGCTTCAGCAATTTCTGGTGCAGGCTGTCGTACATCATTCCGGCCATCCTCTGTGGCGTGTAGCCCTTCCCTCCCGCGAGGTCGGGACGACCAACGTCGCCGATGAAGAGCGTGTCGCCGGTAAGTACTTTTTGCGGCTGAGGCGAAACTTCCGTGTCTATGACGAGCACGGAGACGCTCTCCGGTGTGTGGCCGGGAGTTTCCATTATTCGGAGCACTACCTTGCCTATTGTGATTTCGTCGCCTTCTTTGACTGCGCGATGCGGGAAGGTCGCTCCTGCTTTCTCGCTGAAGACAATCTCTGCGCCCGTGCGGGCAGCAAGCTCTCGATGGCCGCTCACGAAATCCGCATGCAGGTGAGTCTCGATTACGTACTTGATCTTCAAGCCCTTCGCTTCGGCTTCGCTAAGGTACTGATCTACGTCGCGCTGAGGATCAACAACCACCGCCTCACCCTCCGAGCCGATGAGGTACGAAGCGTGCGCCAGACAGCCGAGATAGAATTGCTTGAAATACATAGGAACTACGTGCTTTGAAATTTGTATTTTGAACTTCGCTTTATGGATTCTAGGCAAGCGGCACAACAGAACAAAGGTCAAAGTTCTAAGTTCAAAGTACTCAGTGATCGAGTCTACGCAAACCTTTAAGGATCTCCTTGAGAGTTTTACCGAATTTGAGGTCTTCGACGCAAGGGAAGCCAGCCAGCGAAGAGTAGGAGGCAGGAGCAGGGGGCAGACGGCAGGACGAGGCGCTCAATTGCTAGCTATCTACTTGGCAGCTGAAAAGGGGTGAGGCAATTCTAAGAGAGATTAAGACGATCGACGAAAGCACACGAAATGACTCCAACTAAGAGCCCTTTTCGTGCCGCGTCATGTGATTTCGTGGATCGTTTTTCAAGCAGCCTGCTAGACGCCTGAGCGAGCTAGTTCAACTTACTTCACTGGCCCGACGCTATCGTTATAGCGGAGCGCACATTGGGTTTTTGAGAAACCGACTTTTCTGTGCTAACCGAAACCGAGGGCGGGAGTGGCTTTGTGATGATATATAGCAATACTTCGCACACCTGGCGCGTGCCCGTTCCGATAATGTTTCCCTCCTCATCCTGCAGCACATAAATTCTGCCGTGAGAGTCCAAAGGCAGGATCGTAGGTTTCGCACACATCTTTTTCACTCCGCTCACTTAATGATGCCAGGGGTCAAATTAGTTGGGGTTGGTTCAATATCAGTCACTCGCCTTCAGCTTCCGTCGAGCGGCTCCGGCAACTCCCACTAGTCCCGTTCCAAGTAGCAACATGCTGGCTGGCTCGGGTACCGGTTGGCTGGGGACACCGACATCGCTGCCCTCGCCGTCCGCTCCAACTCGCTGGAATCGCACGAAGATGGCGTTGCAGATTTGCGCTTCGGTTAGACCCGCAAACGAAGATCCGCTCACTGAGAAAATTAAACTTGCACCAGGTGCGAGACCATTGTTCGGGCTACCGCCGTTGAAGTTGCCCGAGTTGCCCGTTGTCCATCCGAAGTCGAGCACGGCGTTGTTGAACTGAGGCACATTCCCCAATGCGTTGTCTCGAAAGGTAAATCCGGCGACGTTGCCTCCGCTGAAGTTGTTAAGGCCCGAAGAATTGTTGCCCGAAAAATCGCCTGCGACGAGGTCGAAACCGATGCCGGTGACCCTTGCATCGAACGGAGAAGTATTGGTGATGGTGAAGGTCAGGGTGTTAGTGCCAGGGTTGAACGTACAATTAACGGTAGCGGTGGCCAAACTGCCAGTGGAATTTCCCACGATTGTAATTGTATCGGCCTTCGCTGTCACGCTAATGGCCAAGCAAAGCGCGAATGCAATTGCAAGTTTGTGAAAAACGCTAACTGGTCGCATTGAATCCTCCGCAGTCATCTCCAACATCTTATTTAGTAATTTGCTCAGGTAAGTTTGCCGGGACAACGCAAGTCTGAGTGATCTGTATTAATACCAAGAAGCTGTGACCGATGGTCTTAAAGCTCTGCTTCCCTAAGTTGAAACAGGCAATGAGACCTGGGTTCCAGAACATTTGAGACAGGTCAAGGGTTTCGTGAGGATTAGAAGTAGTCAGAAGTTTCTATAACGGCTCGTTTTCACGCGTCAGGCGATAAAACTCCCGCGCCGGCTTCAAGGGGCGCAGCATCCAGTAAGGCCGTCGCGTCCCGTCAGGTGAGTATGTATCGGCAGTTCGCGTCATCGCCAACCATTTCCGGTAAACGTCGCGCGACTTTTTTGTATCCACCGATATGTCGCCGTACTTGTCTTCCTCCGTGGCTTTCTTCACGCGCACGGCCTGATGCCAGCAGTGCATCCCTGACACGGGATCGGGATGAACCGGAAACGTTAAATTCTGATGCACGCCCACATCGCTCCACCAGATACGCAGCGTGTCTGGATCGCTTGACTGGTAAGCTTCGACACCTTTCTCCCGCCGTAAACCCCATTCAGTGTTTTGATGATCTAGTTTGACAGTGGCCATCATCTGCCGGGCTCCCTGCTCATGAGTTTTCCAGCGGCCCATGTGATGACTACAGGCAACCACTTCGGGACGGATCCCTTCGGTTACCCAGGCGTGCACGACAAAGTAACCAATTTCCGTCTCAACGCGAACGAGGTCGCCCGTGCCAACTCCAATGCGCTTCGCAAAAGAAGGATGAATCCATAGAGGATTGGTATGCGCAATCTCGTTTAACCACTTCGCATTCGAACTGCGGGTATGGATCTGCATCGCGAGCCGGAAAGTGGAAATGAGAACACTCTGATCCGCGGCCATGTTTTCAGGGTGAACATGGCTACGAATATAGGTGGGAAGCGCAACTTCCTGCCAACCCCAGTCAGCGAGTGTGCGCGAAAAGAACTCAAGCCGGCCACTGGGCGTGGGGAACCCACGTCTGATTGTCCCATCAATATTCACCCCAACAAATCTCCTGCCTTCCGAATCAGGATCAATGGTTGGCAGAGGCACAATGTTTGGCGAAGCAGGTTTAGCTGTGGTCGTGTAGACACGTCCGAAATCATCCTGACGCCCATCTTCGATTTCTTCCGGCGGGATCGTTTCTTCATAAAGCGCGCCGACCTTGGTGGCAATTTCAAACGCGCCGTAACGCCGCATGAATTCCAGCGGCTTCAACCCCTCGGCGGCAGCTTTTTGAGGCAATCCGGGAACGGAGTTCTCAAAAATCCACTCGTAGTATTCGTCAACACTCAGACGATCACCCGGGTTTTTCTTCGACTCTACATACTGGCGAATTCCTAACCGACCATCCGGATCGATTCTCCAGCTAAGCTCAAGCCAGAATTCATTTTCTTCCCAAACCTCGCCGGGGTTCACTTCACGGGTGTCGCCGATTTCTTCTCCCAAACGCTCGCGCGCGGCTTTCATCACGGGCTGGCGAAAACCGAGCCATTGAGAGTCGTGAGTTTCGTAGGAGTGAATGTCATGACGCTCGGACCCGAGACCCATCGGCAGAATGTAATCGGCGAAGTACGACGTCTCGTTCCAGACAGGTGTGAGAGCGACGTGACAGCCAATCAGATCTTTATCAGTGAGCGCTTCGATCCAGGAGAAGCCGTCGGGGTTGGTCCAAACCGGGTTGTAGACTCGGGTGAAGTAAACATCCAGCTTCGCGCGGCCGTCTTTTAATAGATGAGGCAGCAGGAATGAAAGCTCATTCATCGAGAGCGGATACTCTCGGGGCCAGGTGGTCTCATTCCACATCTTCGGATGCGGCGGAGTATAGATTGGCCTGGGCACGAACTTGTTCCAGGCATTGGGAAACACGCTGCCTTCCGTAGCTACGGCGCCCATCAGCGCGTTAAGCATGAAAAGACACCGAGCCACTTGCCATCCACCGCTGTTGCCTGAGGAGGCGCTGCGCCAGTTATGCGTGCTCAATCGGGTTCCGGCAGTTGCCACGCACTTCGCAACTTCTTCCAGTTGCCGCGGATCCACACCCGATTCCTTCCCCGCAAACTCGAAGGTGTACTCCCGATAGAGGTCTTTCAAAATCTGCTCGAAGTTTTCGAATCTCGACTCGACTTCACTGTGCTCAAGTGAGAGATACTCCTCCCAGTTCCACCAGCGGCGCACGAAATCTCGATTGTAGAGATTGTTCTGAATCAGATAGTTTGCTAT
>JBPCMM010000065.1:0-31819 GCA_051002255.1 Pyrinomonadaceae bacterium | reverse complement strand
GCGCGTTTATAAAGCGCTTCACAGTCTCGCGCGCACCTTCGTAGGCAGTGGTTGCTTTTTGGCTGAGGTAATGGACGCCACGATGGATGTTGGAATGCTCCTGCTCCAGATACATGCTGCCGCGTTCGATTACTACCTGCGGAACTTGTGAGGACGCGGCATTATCCAAATAGACCAGTGGCTTGCCGTTCACTGTTTGACGGAGCACCGGGAAATCCGCGCGGATTCGCTCGACATCCCACGTCGCGGTCTGCTCTTTCTTTTCAGTTAGTGATTTTTCGATTGTCGCCATAGTGAGCAGCCCTTCAGAAACCAGTCTGAGCTTCTGGTCTTATCCTTCAAACACCTGAGTTACTAGGCTTGTGAACGCCGGCACCGTCATCTGGCATTAGGTCCAGGTCGGCAACCGTGAAGATGGGATCGACTTTGGCTGACAAGGGCACCTCCACAACGATTCATGCTTCCAGCCGCGCATTGATCCGATTCAGCACCGCTTCATCCAGTTGGGCCCTTATCGAGTCAACCTTTATCTTGCCAATCACTTCTTCTGCAAAACCGTAAGTCAGAAGATTCTTCGCCAGATCGGGATGAATCCCCCGAGTCGCAAGATAAAACAACTCGTCTTCATCTATTTGCCCAACAGCGGCACCGTGTGAGCATTTAACGTCATCGGCAAGAATCTCCAGCTGGGGCTTGGTATCAACGCGAGCTTCATTTGAAAGCAGCAGGTTCTTGTTCGTCTGCATCGCGTCGGTTTTCTGTGCACCGTGACGAACAAAGATCTTGCCGTTGAAAACAGCGCGCGATTTACCGTCGAGAATTCCTTTGTAGAGTTGGTGGCTCGTGCAATGCGGCTGCTGATGATCGATGACAGAATGCGTATCTGTGTGTTGATCCGAACTGACTACGTAGAGTCCGTCAACCCAGCATTCAGCACCTTCATTAGCCATTCTGATGTGAATGTCATGCCGTGAAAGCTGCGCGCCAAAGGTGATGGTAGTACTGTCGTAACTGCTGCTTGAACCAAGGTCGGCGCTGGTCGTAGCGATATGATAGGCATCAACACTTTCACGCTGAACTTTGTAATGCTCCAGGCTCGCCCCGTCTTTTAGCACGATCTCCACGACCGAGTTTGTAAAATAGGCTGCATCGCTAATGCTGGCGTAGCTTTCGATAACTGTCGCCCGGCAGTTCTCTTCTGCAATGATTAGAACGCGTGGAAAATTCGCAGGATCTGGATCAGACGGATCAGCTACGAAGTTAAGATGGAGCGGGGATTCGAGCTCACTTCCTTTCCGAATCAAGATAAACGCACCGGAAGAGACAAACGCCGTGTTCAAAGCCGTGAAGGCGTTGGCGTTGTAATCAGCGCTGCGCGCAAGGTGCTCACGAATGAGTTCCCCGTACTTCGCATCGGCGATAGCTTCAGCTAAATCAATCCCGACCACTCCTACTGGCAGGCTAGCCAATGAACTAAGGTTATTGCGCAAAACCCCGTTTAGGAATACCAGCTCGCTGCCTTGTGCTTCACGGTAACCAAATCTTGCCAACTTAGCCGAAGTCGCCAGGGCATCAGCGTCGATAGATCCCAGAATCGGCTTGGAGGTCAGCTTACTTATGGGCGCGACGTTCGTGTATTTCCATTCTTCCTCCTTGACGGAGGGAAAGCCCAACTGTTCGAACCGATCCATCGCACTCTCGCGCAACCGTCCCAACCACGCTTCACCGCTCGCTGCCGTACGTTGCTGAAGTTGCTGGAACGCTGCCTGATATTGGTTTTCTTCTTTTACTACTTGAGTCACCATTTCTTTAAACCGCTTCTTTAAACTATCGGCGCCGCGCTGCTCCCACTTCGAACCAACGACGTAATCCAATCGTATCCCTTCTCCTCCAGCTCCAGGGCCAGTTCCTTGCCGCCTTCGCGAGCGATGCGGCCCCCGGCAAGCACATGTACGTAGTTCGGCACTATGTAATTGAGCAAACGCTGATAGTGAGTAACGAGAATAACGGCATTCTCCGGGTTGTGCAGGTGATTGACGCCCCCCGCGACAACCCTCAGCGCGTCAATATCGAGACCGGAATCCGTTTCATCCAGAATGGCCAGCTTCGGCTCCAGCACAGCCATCTGCAGAATCTCGTTTCGTTTCTTCTCGCCACCGGAGAACCCTTCGTTTACCGACCGGGTCATGAAACTAGCATCCATTTCAACGATCTTTGCGCGTTCTTTCAACAGGTCCTTGAACTCCAGCGGGTCCAATTCTTCTTCGCCGAGGTGCTTCCGCTTTTCGTTGAAGGCCAGCCGCAGAAACTGCGCATTGGAAACGCCGGGCACTTCGATCGGATACTGAAAAGCCATAAACACGCCTTCGCGTGCGCGCGCGTCAGGCGCCATCTCCAAAAGATTCTTTCCTTCGTAGAGCACCTGCCCTTTCGTTACTTCGTAGGCTGGATGGCCGGCCAGGACTTTGGCCAAAGTTGATTTCCCGGATCCGTTCGGACCCATGATGGCGTGAATCTCACCCTTCTTAATTGTCAGATCAATACCCTTCAGAATCGGGTTACCATCAATGCTGGCGTGTAAATCACGAATCTCTAGCACTTATTATTACTCCTCAAAATGATTGACGCGGTGACGCGGGCCAGAGCGAATATCCCCCATCGCCCTTTCTCCCCGTCTCCGCGTCCCATTTCTAACCAACGCTGCCCTCAAGCTTCATTCCAAGCAGACGCTGGGCTTCGACCGCAAATTCCATTGGCAACTGCACAAACACGTCCTTGCAAAAGCCGTTTATGATTAAAGAGACTGCATCTTCCTGAGAGATACCGCGCTGTTGCAGATAGAACAACTGCTCCTCGCTGATTTTCGAAGTAGAGGCTTCATGCTCCACCGCCGAAGAGTTGTTCATGACCTCTATGTAGGGAAAGGTATTAGCACCGCTGTTTGAACCAATCAGCATCGAGTCACACTGTGTGTAATTGCGCGAGTTCTCAGCCTTGGGCATGACCTTCACCAGGCCACGATAACTATTATTCGATCTGCCGGCGGCAATACCCTTGGAGATGATTGTCGAGCGCGTGTTCTTGCCGAGATGAATCATCTTCGTTCCCGTGTCAGCCTGCTGCGCGTGATTGGTCAGTGCCACTGAGTAAAACTCGCCGATTGAGTTGTCTCCCAGCAAGATACACGACGGATACTTCCAGGTAATCGCCGACCCCGTTTCCACCTGCGTCCAGGAGATCTTGGAATTGCGACCCGCGCACTTGCCCCTCTTGGTAACAAAGTTGTAAATCCCACCACGACCTTCTTCGTCACCCGCGTACCAGTTTTGCACGGTAGAGTATTTGATTTGCGCGTCGTCTAAGGCGACGAGCTCCACCACTGCCGCATGCAGCTGGTTCTTATCAAACTTAGGCGCCGTGCATCCTTCGAGATAAGAAACGTAAGAGCCTTCCTCAGCAACGATCAGAGTTCTTTCGAACTGGCCAGATTCTGAGTTATTAATACGGAAATAAGTCGAGAGCTCCATCGGACAACGAACGCCCTTGGGGATGAAACAGAACGAACCGTCGGAAAAAACAGCACTATTAAGTGCGGCGAAGAAGTTATCGTTCGTTGGTACTACGGAGCCCAGGTACTTGCGAACCAGATCCGGATATTCGCGAATAGCCTCACTGAAGGAGCAGAAGATCACGCCATGCTTCTTCAGCTTCTCTTTGTAGGTAGTGGCCACTGAAACTGAATCAAAAACAGCATCAACAGCAACGCCGGCGAGTTGCTTTTGCTCGGTTAGTGGAATGCCAAGCTTCTCAAACGTTTTCAACAGCTCCGGATCAACTTCATCCAGACTAGCTTTCAGCGCCTTTTGCTTGGGAGCACTGTAATAAATCATGTCCTGATAGTTGATCTCAGGATAAGTGAGGTTGGGCCAGTGCTTAGGCTCGGTCATGGTTAACCAGTGCCGAAAAGCCTTCAAGCGAAACTCCAACATCCACTCCGGCTCGTTCTTCTTTTCTGAAATGAGACGGACGGTCTCCTCGGAAAGGCCACGGGGAATGGTGTCCGACTCGATGTCGGTTACGAAACCGTACTTGTATTCCTGGCTGACCAGGTTTTCTGCTGTGCTCATCTTGTTTTAAGTATTATGCCTTCCAATAAGTCTTCGCTCGCTTGCTCTCAGGCCCGTTGTTGCGTCCGCTGCTTGGTGATCTGAATATGGTGCAGCGTCGCATCAACGTTAGCCTCCGTGTCCAGCAACTGGGACAACGTAATTTCGGACAATGCATTGTCAACAATCTGATGAAGCTCAACGATCACCGGTCGTATCCCGCAATCGCCAGTATGTACGCACGCGTCGAGCACACCTGCGTAGCTCTTGCAGTGGGAGTCAACCCGCTCCCCATCCAGCACGCGAATTACCTGGTTCAGATGGATTTCGGAAGCTGGCCGAGCAAGGTGGTAGCCGCCTTTAATTCCGCGTTGCGATTGCACAAGTCCGGCTTTATTCAGAATCCACATCAGCTTCCCGGCGTTTGCGACCGAGATGCCTTCACGCTCGGCAATCTGCGCCAGGGTTAGCGACTCGCCCAAAGCATTGGCGCGCGCAAGCTGCAGCAAGCAACGCAGTCCAAATTCCTCTTGTGCCGATATCTTCATTCGAGTTGTTAAATTAACCGGCTTGAGCGTCTTACGGATGGCTAAAGCCAAGTCCTTTCCCCGCCCGCCGATTCTTCGTTTCCGAGGGCAGTGTAGCTAAACCTTACTTTAAAGTCAACTTTACCTAAGCTGCTGTCCAGTAATCAGATAAGGTGGGGGATGTCTCTGCTCAAGTTTGTAGCGTCCAGCGAGTTTAACCCTATCTTTCAGCCAAATGTAAAACAGGTGATCCCTTCAAAAGAGGCGCTACTTGGAGTGCTGCCACCTCGCAGCTTTGGTTGGAGTCCTCCAACGCTGGAAAGCCGCGACAGGTAGCAGCACTCCAGCTCCAGGGCCTCAGCCATACGGGTCTTTGAGTTTTGACACACTCCCATTAAGACCGGAAGCAAACTCCAGGCGACTCACCAATCATTCAATCGTCGCACACGTGACTGAACACGGCCTTGAAAGACCCGGCTAAACGTAATTGACAGCTAGGCGACGCAATGGCAGGAAGGCTAAGATGAAGACCTACAGCGTGAAGTTAAACTCGATAAAGCCGGTAAGGCCGAACCGTTTGTCAGCCACGATGGCCGGCTGAAACCGCCACTGGCGCGCAGCAAATTCGGCTGCCTGCTTCAGGACCGGAGGGCCTTCAGAATTAGAGACCCCGATGACTCTGCCATCTGTGTCGGTAGTCACATACACCCTGACCACCCCCACAATTCCTGAAGCCTTTGCTAGTTGCGGATACACCGGGACCACTCTCTTGGTAGCCCAGTGGTTTAACGACCCAACGCTTAGGGTGTTGGGATCAGCACCCTCTGTTGGACCCACAGCAGTGTTCTGTTGCGGAGTTTTAGGTGCCGGCGCTTCAGCCGGACGTGGAATCGAAGGCATGGCCTTTCCCGCAGCCGGCGATCTGACCTCAAGGGAGGAGAGAGAGGGCATGCCGCCGAGCGATGCGACCTGCTTTTGCGATGACGAGAGTCCTCGGCGCGCGCCCGCATACTCATTTGCCCACTTTTCATTGTCTTCGCCTTCCCGAGCCAGTGAGAGACGGATACCTAAAACGTCTTCGAGGAGCGCTAGTGAGTCATAGGCTCTTGAATCGTCTTTGGAGATTTCGCGTGCCTGCGTAATCATCCGTTCGAGCAGGGAGCGCATCCGATCCAAATCGGCCAGAGCCTCAGCCGGAAGCCCTGAGTCTGATACATCGATCCCAAAATTTCGATAGCGTGCGATATGGGTCCGCGCACCATTCACTGCTTGGCCCGCAAGTGCAAAATAGGTACGGATTGAGCGCTCTTTCTGAGCACCTCGTGCGCGAAATGTTTCCTCGAGCAGGGATTCGGCGCGCGTGTAGTTGCCCTCTTCCAGATAGATGCTCATCAACATGACGGACGTAACGTTATGCACAACCTCATCCGCAGCCGTGGAACGCAGAGACTCGAGCTCCCTGACGGCAGCCTCCAATTTGTGGGCGGCAGCGAGCGCCCGCGCACGTTCGATGCGAACCTGAACCGAGGTTTCGGCGGCCTCAGTCTTTGCTGGATCACGGGATTCCTGGGCAAATACCCGACTTGGGACAATTGCGAGGGAGGCAAGAAGGACTAATGCCAAGAAAACTCGTTTACCCAGGGGATTTCGGACCAAAATGTTGTTTGCCTTCAACGTTGACTCCTGGAAATGCAAAAAGCGAGCTTAAAAGCTCGCTTACCAGTTAGCCTCGATTCAACGCCCCTATTATGGTCCTTCACACCCACTTGAGGCAAGTCTCGAGAGCTGAGGCACAAGATCCTAACTACCTGGTCTCGCGAGGGTTTTTGAGGCTCTTCAGAATTCGCTCCCGAAAAATGCGGGCGCCGGCTCTAATGGCTGCCTCGTCAAGGGTCAGGAGCCGCCGGTTTTGCATCACGATGCGGCCATTGATGATTACAGTTTGTACGCCCGAGGCTTTGGTCGCGTAAACCAGGTCAGAATAAATGTTGTAGGACGGAATCTGGTTCAACTCGCTGCGCTCCACGAGTACCAGGTCCGCGCGTTTACTGATTTCAATCGAACCAATCTCTTTTTCCAGATGCAGCGCCTGCGCCCCACGAATTGTGGCCAACTCAAGAGCTTCCTGGGCCGAAATCACCTTTGGATCACCGCTGAAGACCTTGTGCAGCTTGGCAGCCGTATCCATCTCTTCCCACATGCTGAGGTCGTTGTTCGAGGCCGCGCCATCAGTTCCCAGTCCGACCAATAAACCATCTCTCAACATCTGTGGCACGGGCGCCACACCGGCGGCAAGTTTCATGTTCGATTGAGGATTGTGAATAACGCCAACTCCCCAACGCTTCAGGATGTCCAGCTCGTTTGCGGTCGGCCAAACGACGTGCGCAGCAATAACGCGCTCATTAAGAAAACCGATGCGCGCGAGATATTCGATCGGGCCCGTGCCCTTGGTCTTAATACTGTCGTCTACTTCCCTTTTGGTCTCGGAGATGTGGGTTACGATAGGACATCCGGTGCGATCGGAGAACGCGCGCGCAGCCTTTAGGTGGTCTTCGGAAACCGTGTAAGGAGCATGAGGCGCGATCGCGGGCACGATCAGATCGTGGCCCTGCCACTTCTTGACGAAGCGCTCGACGTAAGCCATCGCCTCGGCATTTGTCTTGTTGTCAGCGACGGGAAAGTCTATGACGGTCTCACCGAGAACACCGCGCACGCCCGCCTTAGCAGTTTCGTCCGCAATCGCGTCTTCGAAGTAATACATGTCGCAGTAGGTCGTCGTACCACCGCGAACCATCTCCGCCAGACCCAAACGAGTGCCGGCGCGCACAAATTCTTCGGTAACGTTCCTCGCTTCGGCAGGAAAGATGTACTTCGTCAACCAGTCCTGCAGATCGAGGTCGTCTGCTAGCCCACGAAACAGAACCATGGGGATGTGCGTATGTCCATTGATGAGGCCCGGAATGATTGTCTTGCCTGACGCGTCGATAGTCTGACGTCCTCGGTATCTGCTAGCAATGTCAGCACGCGAACCCACAGCCACAATACGTCCGCCCATGACCGCGATACCGCCATCTTCAATAAGCTGACGTGTCGCGTTCATTGTGACAATCGTGCCGCCGAGGACCACCAGGTCGACCCGCTCGCCGGCTCTTCGCCTCTGGGCGGAAGCGTCTGGCAAAGAATGATTGAGCACCATGACGAATAGAATGACGAGCACAGACCAACGACGTTTTGACATGTTCTGAGTCCGAGATGTAGACGACCGAGCACGTTTGGGGTTCATTACTTCCCCTGAGCGAGCTTCAAAATTAAATCAACTTTCTTAACGGCTTCGCCGCCTGCTGGTCGGAGTCCCAAAGGCGACATTCCACTCCTAACGGAGCTTAAGATTTGGGGTAAACATCCTGCTATAAACGTTAGGCTCCTAAGGAGCCAACGCTACTTCTGCCCTGCAACTTCCTTCAAAAATCTGGCGTCAAACGCGCGCGGCAAGAGATCCTTGATGGCCACCGTCTCCTGTTGTCCCCGAAGATTAGCTAAAACGACCGTCGCATGCTTGGCAAACTCCCAAATAATCTGACGACAGGTACCACAGGGAGGCGTCAAAGATTCGGTATCCGCCACGACAGCCAACTCCGTGAATTGCCGCTCGCCTTCCGAGAGGGCTTTCCAGATTGCCACCCGTTCGGCACACACCGTCAGACCATAACTCGCGCTTTCGACGTTGCAACCGGTATACACGTTGCCGTTTTCTGTTCTCACTGCGGCACCCACGAGAAAGTTGGAAAACGGCGCTACTGATTGCAAACGCGCGTCAGTCGCCGTTTCTATGAGCAACTGTAAAGACTCTTCGCTCAATGTTGGCCTCCCACCGAGGTTAAAGCGCCCGCCAACCTCTCGCGAATCTTTCCACTAATCAAATCAATGCTCACTAGATTGTGACCACCTTCCGGAATAATAACGTCTGCATAACGCTTCGAGGGCTCGACGAACTGCATGTGCATCGGCCGTACCGTGGCGACGTATTGCTCGATGACCGACTCCACGGTTCGACCGCGCTCGGCAATGTCGCGCCTAAGCCTGCGAATGAATCGAATGTCATCCGGGGTGTCGACGAAGACCTTGATGTCCATCTGCTCGAGTAAACGCGGATCGGCAAAAATCAGTATACCCTCCACAATCACAATCGGTTTTGGCTCGACGCGTCGCGTCTCGTTCATTCGAATGTGCGTCTTGAAATCATAAAGCGGTAACTCTATCGGTTCACCTGCTTTGAGCTTACGAATGTGATGGACCAGAAGATCGTTGTCCAGGGCGTCCGGGTGATCGAAGTTAGCGACCTGGCGATAGTCCAATGGGAGGTCTTTAAGATTACGATAATAGGAGTCCTGTTGTATGAAAACAACTTCGCTCGCACTGACCGATTCCAGGATGCGGTTGGCCACCGTAGTTTTGCCCGACCCGGTCCCGCCGCTAATACCAATTATCATGCTAATGCGTTTACACCTTCCCACGTCGACGATGATGAACAAGATTCAGCCGAGGATGAACGCGGATTTACACGGATCTGAAAAGTCCTTAAATCACCGTAAGAGTTCTTGTTCCGAGCCGCGTTCATCTGCCTAAATCCGCGGCTTATGCTCCTACTCGCAATCTCTGGCATCGTGTTAAGTGAGTCGGCCGAGGATGCGACGCAGCAGTAGAGTAAAAGTAGCTCTTACCCGGTTCCCTATCTCCATCACTTCCTCGTGATTGATGGGACCGTCGCTGATTCCAGCAGCCATGTTAGTAATACACGAAATGCCTAAAACTCTCATTCCCATGTGACGCGCTACAATCGCTTCCGGCACGGTACTCATGCCAATGGCGTCGGCGCCAAATGAGCGCAACATGTGAATTTCCGCAGGCGTCTCATAGCTGGGACCGGAAAGAGCAGCATAGATACCTCGTCTTACTTCGATCCCCAACGCATTCGCTTCTTCGACCACGGTTTCCTGGAGCTCACGAGAATAAACTTCAGTCATGTCAGGAAACCTGGGCCCGAAGCGCTCGTCGTTAGGGCCGCGCAATGGATTAACGCTCATCAAGTTCAGATGATCGCTGATGATCATGAGCGTACCTTCGCTCAATTGAACGTTGATGCCCCCCGCGGCATTGGTCAACAAGATTGTCTCTATTCCCAGCAGCTTGAATGTTCGAATCGGGAAGGTAACTTCCTCGAGCGAGTAGCCCTCGTAAGAGTGCACTCTTCCCTGCATGGCAACGACCGGGACCTGTCCTACCTTGCCGATAACCAGACTGCCGGCGTGTCCGGCAACCGTGGAAGCCCCGAACCCCGGAATCTCCGCGTAGGGAATGCGCACCGCTCCTTCAAACTCATCTGCGAAGCCGCCGAGCCCGCTACCCAGGACAACTGCTATCTGCGGGTCTAAAGCTGTGCGAGCGCGAATAGTGCGCGCTGCGTGTTCGGCGCGCGCATATAGGTTGGAAGCTGCTGAACTTTCAATCATTTTTTCTGAGCTTAGCGAAATAGTCGCGATAAGTCTCGCAGTGTCAGAACCGCGAGCGGTAGCGACCGGGTTGTATGCTTCCCAATCGAGACCAGGTCGCTACCGCTCCCCGTTCTGACCGGCGTCGCAATTTGTCGCGCATTCTATCGCTCCTTTTGGTATGGGATGCCGAGCGCTCTGGGGGACCGGGATGAGCCAATAAATCCTGCCAGGACAACAATCGTCAGCAGGTAGGGCACCATATGTATGAATTGAACGGGGATGTCTTCGCCCGAGGGGAGTTTGACGACTCCCTGCATTTGGATCGTAACCGCTTCTGTCAGACCAAATAACAAACAGGCGAGCATAGTTTGCACAGGTCGCCACTTCCCGAAGATCAACGCAGCAAGCGCGATGAAACCTCTGCCTGAAGTCATATTACGAGTAAACAGCGACGATTGACCAATCGAAAGATATGCACCGCCGATGCCAGCGAGTATTCCTGACAACAACACACCTGCGTACCTCATGCGCGCTACTGGCACACCGGCAGCATCAGCCGCCTCGGGATTTTCACCAACCGAGCGCAGTCGCAGGCCAAAGGGAGTTTTGTACAGGACGTACCATGCGATAGGTATCAAAAAAACGAAGGCAAACACGACAGGCGTCCAGGGTATCAACTGCTCCTTGGGAATCTGAGGAGTTGAACCTGACGAAAGGAAAAATGCCCCACTAAGAAACCCCGGCACGCCAATCATCAGGATGTTGATGGCCGTCCCCGTTACGACTTGATCGGCGCGGTAGCGGATGCAGGCGATCGCGTGGATCGCAGCGATCACCATTCCAGCGCCCATCCCAGCTAGCAGTCCCACAGAGGGGCTGCCCACGGCATAAGTGACTGCCGCGGCGGTAAACGCGCCGGCCAGCATCATCCCTTCAAGGGCTATATTGATGACGCCCGAGCGCTCAGAAAACATTCCTCCTATTGCGGCAAGAATTAAAGGAGTGCTCAGCCGAACGGTTGACAAGACCAACGATATCGTGAAGATTTCAGCCATACTTCAGACCTTTGAGCGCTTTAGTAAACCAAACTTCGCAAAGGGACCACGGAAAAAAGCTTCCGCTGCCACAAACAGAATTATCGTGCCTTGCAACACTTGAACAATGTCCTTGGTGACATGTTCGGTGAAAGCGTCGACGGGAATGCCGCCGCGCTGGAGAATCGCAAAGAGCAGCGCCGATATGATTACACCCACGGGATGGTTCCGACCGAGGAGGGCCACGGCGATCCCGGTAAAGCCGTAGTTATCAGAGAAGCCATCGTAGTAGCGATAACGATAACCAAGCACTTCATTGATACCAACCATTCCCGCGAGAGCGCCGGAGATCGTCATTGCCACTATGATCTGCTTGCGCACCGAGATGCCACCATACTCGGCGGCACTGGGACTTGTGCCTGTGGCCCGCAGTTCGTAGCCCCATTTCGTCCGCCACAGAAAGAGGTAAACCAGCCCGCAACAAATCAGCGCCACCACAAACGCGACGTTCAAAGGAATGAACTGAGGCAACCCGGGGATAAATTTACCAAGGCGCGCGATATGGGCCCCTTCTCCGATCGAAACCGTCTGCATGATAGGATCGCCCGGCGCCTTGTAGTGGTATTGAGTGAAGTAACTTAGCAGGGCGACCGCGATGAAGTTCAACATGATAGTGTTGATAACTTCGTGCGAACCGAACTTTGCCTTCAAGACTCCGGGAATCGCTCCCCAGATGCCGCCGCCTAGAATCGCGGCTATGAAACAGAGTGGAATCAAAAGCCATGAGGATAGGTTTGCGAAAGTGATTCCCACCCACGCTGTAGCAAATGCCGCGATGTAGAGTTGGCCTTCGGCTCCGATGTTAAGTAAGCCGCAACGAAAAGCAACCAGGACCGCAAGACCGGTAAAAATAAGCGGCGTGGCGTAGAAAAGCGTGTAGCCGATGCCCACAGGCCAGGAGAACGCGCTACCGAAAAGCAATCCGTAGGCCTGCAACGGATTATCACCAATAAAGAGGATCAGGATCCCACCGACGATGAAAGCGGCGACGACGGCGATTAAGGGAAAGAGCAGTTCGCGCAAAAGATTCATGGATTTCGGATCTTAATCTCAAGTCCTTTGAACTTTGTACTTAGTGCTTTGTTCTTGGTTCTTTTGTAGTTGCGCTGAAGAAAGCGAGAAGAAACAAAATACGAATTACAAAATACTAAGCACAAAGAACAAAGTTCTAAGAATCAATCGGAAATCGGCAATTGAAAATCCTATCAGTGCCCTCGTGTCATCAGCAGTCCGATCTCTTCGATGGTCGCGACCTTCGGGTCAACTTCACCGACGATGCGTCCTTCGTGAATGATCAGCAAACGATCGGAGAGAGACGTCACCTCTTCAAGCTCGGCTGACACAAGTAGCACCGCGCAGCCCGAGTCACGCAGGCCAACCAGCTTGCGATGAATAAACTCGATGGCCCCTATATCAACGCCTCGAGTGGGCTGCGAGACCAACAAGAGCTTCGGATCAACCTTGAACTCTCTGCCTATGATCAGTTTCTGCTGGTTGCCGCCGGAGAGGGCGCGCGCGGGCAGATCCTGATTCGCCGGGCGGACGTCGAAGCCCTCGATTATTTCATTTGCCCGCCTACGAATCGCTCCGTGGTCCAAGAAAGTGCCGGCGTAAGCAACGATAGGCTGGCGATAATGGACGCCGAGAATCGAATTCTCCGCGAGATCGAATTCGAGCAGCAAACCCCGTCGATGTCGGTCCTCCGGTATATGAGCAATCCCCAGCTCCCGCCGCAGTCGCGCACCTTCTTGCGTGATGTCCCGATCTTCAATTCGGGTCTCCCCGGAAAGCTGCGAGGGGCTTAGTAGTCCGGCGAGGTCTTCGATGAGCTCCGTTTGGCCGTTCCCCTCGACCCCGGCGATTCCCAAAATCTCGCCCTTGTGAACTTCAAACGAAACGTCCTTCACCGGCTTAGCTCCACCCCTGGTCGTAACTGAGAGTTTCCGAACACTCAATTCGGCACTTCCGGTCTTGGCCGGTGTCCTTTCAACACGCAAGAGTACTTCACGGCCCACCATCAATCGCGCTAGTTCGGCGGCGTTGGTTTCTTTTGTTTGTAAACGACCCACAACACGACCGTCGCGCATCACGGTAACCTCATCCGAAATTGCAAGAACTTCAGTCAGCTTGTGGGTAATTATTACTACCGTCTTCCCCTGCTCACGCATTCTTCGCAGGATCGAGAAAAACTCGTCGACTTCCTGTGGAGTCAGCACCGCTGTGGGTTCGTCAAGGATCAGCAGGCGCGCGTGACGATAGAGCGCTTTCATAAGTTCGACGCGCTGCTGCTGGCCAACTGACAAGTGCTCGATCACAGCAGCCGGGTTAACGGCCAGCTTGAATTCTTCCGAGAGCCGGCGAACCGCAACACTCGCTTTGGCAAGATCAAGTGCAATCCCACTGCCGGGTTCAGCACCCAGCACAATGTTCTCAGCCACAGTCATCGTATCGACCAGCATAAAGTGCTGGTGGACCATACCAATTCCTAGCGCGATAGCATCGTGAGGGCTATCGATAGTGTGCACCTGGCCGTCCACCAGGATTTCCCCTTCATCCGATTTGTAAAACCCATAAGCGATGCGCATCGCCGTGGATTTGCCCGCGCCATTTTCACCCACGATGGCATGAATCGTCCCAGGCTTAACGACGATGTTAACCTTGTCGTTTGCCAGGACTGCACCGAAACGTTTGGTGATGTTTTGCAGTTCAAGCATGAAAGCTAAGCTTTTGAACTTTGAACTTTGTACTTTGTGCTTCGCTTGGTTTGATCTACGGCCGCTTGGTTCCCTCATCGAAAATAGGCGTTTAACCTTGGAGACAACTCGCTAATTGATGGGCTTAAGTGATTCGACTTGCTGTTTGCTGAGCAGCGCTCCTTTATAGGACCTCCGTAGCCAATGCTGAGTCTCGTACAAGGAAGTTCGCGCCATTCTTATGAATCTGCGGTTGTCCTGCAGTGTCGCCCTGCCGGTTCCTTCCGCGATGTTTGCCCCGATGCTGTCGGCGGCCCTGATCATCTGTTTACCAACAGTGTCTTGCGCGAGATAGTCCCACTTTAGCACTACGTCCCAGATTCTATCGGCAAGATTCTCAGCGAGTTTATAACCCGTAGCTTTTCGAAATTTGTCTTCTCCATGTCATGCTCCTTGTGAGGAAAGGATCACATCAAAGAACTAAGTACTAAGTACAAAGTTCGTTCTATTTTGTCATCGCATCCGTAACCTTGATTTCACCTTTGATAATCTTCTGCCTTGCTTCTTCGGCTTGCTCGATCGCTTCTTCCGAGATCAGCGCCTTGTTGTTTTCATCAATCGCATAGGCGACTCCGTCCTTGTCCAGCCCGTAAACATGAAAGCCGGATTTGAATTGTCCGTTCATAACGTCTTTGATGATCTCGTAGACAGCATTATCGACGCGTTTCACCATGCTCGTCAGTACGAAGCCTGGCTTAACCATGTTTTGATTTGAGTCCACGCCAATGACGAAGTGTGTCGCACGTCCGTTTTGCATTCCCTGCTGCTCGACGGCGTCAAAAGCTCCCAGGCCGGAATTACCCGCCGCAGTGAAGATCACGTCCGCACCTTTGCTGATTTGCGCGAGAGCGATTTCCTTCCCCTTGCCCGGATTGTTCCACGCCGCATCGGTCACCCCGACGTAGTTGGGGATCACGCGAATGTTGGGATTAACAGCGCGGGCGCCTTCTTCATATCCTTCCTTAAACCGATGAATCAAACCAATGTCCATCCCACCGAGAAAACCAATCGTACCCGTCTTTGTCGTCCTAGCCGCCAGCATCCCCACCAAATACGAGCCCTCATGCTCTTTAAAAACCAACGACGCTACATTGGGAAGATTACTGACACCATCAACTATGGCGAACCGGATGTTGGGATAGTCTTTGGCAACCAGCTCGATGATGGGAGTTTGCGCGAAGCCAACCCCTATAATCAGGTCGTATCCGCGCTCCGCAAACGCGCGCATGGCCGGCTCAATGGAGGTGGGATTACCCGGTTCAATATCACGCAGCACAATGCCAAGCGCGGGCTTGCCGCAACTCGTACCATCGGGCCACTTCCCGCTCTCCGCACACTTGGCTCCGGCCCACGCCGCCGCATTAAATGAGCGATCATCTTTGCCGCCAATGTCGAAAACTATCCCGACACGGATTTTCGATTTGTCATCTGCGCCGTAACCTTCGCGATTACAACCCGATGCAAATAGGGCAAAGAGACAGACTAAGAGCAACAGAGACAAAAGATATAACTTCATCCGTTTATTACTTCCTTGATAAGTGTTGGCAGGTCCCCCTTAAATTCTTCACCAACCTTGTAAGCCGCCTGAATTCGATTGACAGCTTCCTGGGCTCTGGACTCATCGCGGCTATATACCACTCCCAGCCTTTGACCGGCAGTAACCTTGTCGCCAATTTTGACCTCCGACATGAACCCCACGGTCGCGTCTATCTTATCTTCGATTCGTACGCGTCCGCCGCCAAGGGCTGCAATAGCATGTCCGATTTCGGTGGTCTCAACAGCTGTGATGTAACCGGGGCGGCGAGATTCTACCTTAAAGGATTCACTCACCAAAGGAAGAACTCCACACGGATCATCACAAACACGAGGATCACCGCCTTGCGCCTCGACATTCTGCCGAAAACGTTCGAGCGCCTCGCCTGATTCGAGAGCCTGCTGCAAACGTTGCCGAGCCTCGTCAAGTGAATCGTCGACGTGGGCCAGCACCAGCATGTGCGCTGACAACTCCATGGATAGATCAAGCACCGGCCGCGCACCTGGCCCGAACTCCCCACGTAGTATCTCAATACACTCTTTAACTTCAATTGAATTGCCGACTGCGCATCCCAGCGGTTGGTTCATATCCGTCAAAAGCGCCCGGGTGCGAATTCCGCACAAGTTACCAGTCTTAACCAGCGCCTGTGCCAGGGCCCGAGCGCGTTCTTCATCCCGCATGAAGGCACCTGAACCAACCTTCACGTCTATTACCATCGCCTCCAGACCTGCTGCCCCCTTCTTGGAAATTATTGACGCCACAATCAGCGGAATTGCTTCGACCGTGGCGGTAGCATCGCGCAGCGCATACATTTTCTTGTCGGCCGGCGCCAGCTCCGCGGTCTGACCAGCCATCGCATAACCTACCTGCTCCAAGACGTTTTGAAACTCATTTGCCGAGAGGCCGACTCGATATCCGGGAATTGATTCGAGTTTATCGAGCGTCCCGCCGGTGTGACCCAGCCCGCGACCCGAGATCATCGGTACGCAGACGCCGCAAGCGGCCACGAGCGGAGCTATTACCAGGGAAGTCTTATCACCGACACCTCCGGTGGAGTGCTTATCCGCCTTTGGTTCTGCAATACCAGAGAAGTCCAGTATGCTGCCCGATTGCAGCATCGCTTCTGTCAGGCACTGCTGCTCAGCCTCATTCATGCCATTCAGGTAGATGGCCATGAGCAAAGCGCTGGTCTGGTAGTCGGCGATCCGGCCGTGCGTGACGCCGTCGATGAAGAAGTAGATCTCCGCAGGCAGGAGGTGTTCGCGGTCGCGCTTCTTACGAATGATGTCCTGCGGTCTCAATTGCCCCTCTCAACTCCGTCTCATTGCTTAACGAGACGTGACGCGGTCGCTACCGCTCCTGGGTTCTGACTCGCCGCTCATTAACACTACAGCCTGGGCCTTCACGGCCAGACCCTGGCCCACTGAACCTATTCCCTCACCGGTCTTGGCCTTCACACTGACACAGTCAATTTCGACGCCTAGTGTCTCAGCAATGTTCTCGCGCATCGACAGTACGTAAGGTCTAAGCTTCGGCTCCTCGAGCATAACAGTGGCATCAACGTTGACGATAAGCAGGCCCCGCCCTCGGGCCAACCACATCACGCGCGAGAGTAGTTGCAGACTGTCCGCATCTTTCCACCGTGGATCTCGATCCGAAAAGTGTACGCCCAGATCACCTTCACAAATCGCACCCAGGATGGCATCCGCAATAGAGTGCAAAAGCGCATCGGCATCCGAGTGGCCCTCAGCTCCGCGGGCGGTCGGAATGTGCACACCTCCTAAGACAAGCGGCCGGCCATCAGCCAGGCGGTGCGTGTCATTGCCAATGCCTATGCGAAACATAAGGATGATCTTAGGTGGGACCAGGTCAAACTAGGCACCCTCTTGTGCTTTGATCTTCGTACTTTGTGCTTTGCTCTAAGAACAAAGTTCAAGGGTCAAGGGTCAAATCTCAAAGTTCATTTTCTTTCAGCAGCGCTTCACCCAGCACCAAATCCTCGGGCTCCGTGATCTTAATATTCCGCGAACTCCCTTCTACTATGGTCACCTTCACACCCAGTCGCTCGACTAGTGAGCTCTCGTCTGTCAGTTCAGGATCCAGGACATCAACCTGCTCGTAGGCCCGGCGCAACAATTCAAAGCGAAAACATTGCGGCGTAAGTGCGCGTCGCAGAGCTGATCGAGGCAGTGTTCTTGCCACCATCCCATTGCTAACCTCTTTGATGGTATCGGTCACCGCTGCGGCCAGGATTGCGGCCTCGTTCACTTCAGCTGCCTTAACGGTCTTGGTAATTTCGTCAGAAGTAACAAAGGGACGCACGCCGTCGTGTACCGCGATGATTTGAGCGGTAGCTGAACGAACCGCGAGTAGTCCATTTAGCACAGACTCGGCCCTAGTAGTCCCTCCCGAAACAATCTTCGACAGCTTCCGCAACCTGTGCTTTTTCCCAATAGCGAGAAAGTCGGCTGTGTCCTGAGCTGGTAGAACTAGAATGATTTCCTGAATGGCTTCACACAGCTCGAAGGATCTGAGCGTGTGGATAATGATCGGCGTGCCCGCGAGTTCCAGAAACTGCTTAGCCCGGTTGCCGCCTATCCGAGTGCCCTGCCCGGCAGCAGCAATGATTGCGACATTCATAAAAAAGTGACAGGTAACAAGTGACAAGTGACAAGAACGACCACGCGATTCTTGTCACTTGTCAGTTATCACTGTCACTATAATCTATTCCATTACCGGTTCGCTGTCCGTAATGCGTACCGGTGCGGGGCCGCTCCGCGGGTCGCGCGGCGCGCGGCGCGCGGTTCCATTAATGCGATGCTCTCCATTGCCATTGTCGGCCTCTTCCCAAAGACGGCCAAAGATCATTTTCCCGGCAGTAGTCTGCAGCACACTGGTAACAGCAATGTCGGCATTCTTCCCGATTAGCCTTCGCGCGTTGTCAACTACGACCATCGTGCCGTCGTCAAGATACGCCACACCCTGGTTGTATTCCTTACCCTCTTTCAAAATGAAGACGCGCATAGCCTCGCCGGGAAGTACCACCGGCTTCAACGCATTCGCCAGCTCGTTGATGTTGAGCACGCTGACGCCGCGTAGCTGCGAGACCTTGTTTAAATTGAAATCGTTCGTCACGATAACTGCGTCCAGTTGCTTGCCGAGTTCAATCAACTTCAGGTCAACTTCGCGCACCGAGGGAAAGTCTGTTTCTACTATTTGAATGTCCAGCGAACTGTTGTTTTGCAGCCGGTTGAGCATATCCAAACCGCGCCGGCCTCTTTGACGCTTTGATGAATCCGGGGAATCGGCCACTTGTTGAAGCTCACGAAGAATGAACTGCGGGATGATCAACGAACCGGTAAGGAAACCCGTTTCCGCGACGTCGGCTATGCGCCCGTCGATGATGACTGATGTGTCCAGAATTTTTAAATCGCGGCGGGAAGTCTTATCAGTGAGGATGCCCCCTAATGCGGACAGTTCAAGATAATCGCCCTTGGCCGCACCCACCATCAGCCCGACGTAGGCCATGAAGAAGGTCAACGCCAACGTCAGGAACGTCTTGACTTCGGGAGCCACCGCCATCGATTCCTGTCTGCTGATCAAAGATCCGATCAGGAAAGCGCCGATGATTCCCATAATCGAACCAACCGCCGCCCCGATTAAGGTTTTCAATGATGCCCGGCGAATTCTGAGCTCGAAAAGGATGATACAGATGGCAATCAGCGCGCCTACGCCCGCGGAAATCCACGGGTCACCGGCGATGGGCCGGAGCACGTAACCAGCTGCTACTAGGATGGCGGTAAAAACCAGTCGTATGATAACGACATCGGCATGCATGACAGGCCGAATCTTACCACGGCCTGAACACGACGTCACCAAAAACCTTTTGAAACTAAGCGTTTTGGCGCTGTTCCTTCAGGTATTTGAGTAACCCTTTCTGATGAATCACTGTAACCGAGGGGTCACCCCGTTCTCAGTATGCCGGATCAGTCTTGTTAGTGCCGCAGATTAATCGCTGTGTGGAGCGGCTCCCGAAGCATTCAAGCATCGACGCGAGGAGTTACTTGATGTCAGAACAGGTCGACATATGTCCCGCCTGACAAAATCCGTTCCCGCAAAGGTCGCCAGGCTGTCAAAGCCAACCAGTGCGAACCACCAATAAGAGCTGCCGCTGCTAACGGCAGCATCAGCGTATCGCTTAAGTTCCAATCCGGCCGCATCCAACCGGAGGCAACTTCGGCCGCGCCTCCTGCAACTGCAAATATCCAGAAGGGCGGACGGATGCTCTCCACAGCAATCTTAGAAAGAAAATGCACCAACATTAGCAAGACAGTGCTGTAGGTGAGGAAAGCCAGAGACACACGCAGAGCCTTTTGCCAGTTGCCCTCCCAGGCAAGTTGGCTGACCGCTACCGCAATTATGAATCCGAGCATACCCATACTCACAATAAGATCGCGGCGAGCAACATTTTCCAACGTCATGGTGACTTCTCCTGTGCGTCATGACATTCAACAACGTTCCCGAAAGCTAGCAATGTGATAAGAGCCGCCATCGCTGGAATTGAGCCGCCGCGCATTCAACGCATTAAGCATCTAAGCCTGCGGATGAAAGCCACGAACACGAGCTGGCGTGTTCAACAGAACGAACTAAGGACAAGAGCAATCTGGCTCATTCGTGTGTTCTGTCCAGCTGCCACGCACCTTTGCTCAACATCTTTGCACTATGAAGGCGATAGCTATGACGGTGAGTACTCCAAACACGAAGCCAACAATGGCAACTGTGGTTTTCGTGGATTTCGTCTTGTCCTCATTATCTTTCATACCGTTACTTTTCATAGCCGTTTAAGAAGATTGAGTAGTTCATAACCCCGCGATATAGCATTAACTTACTAGCGATAGCCCAGTCCTCAGTGTGACATAACGCTTGGTCATGCTTTGGGCGCCTGCGGGGCAATGCTAGCCGAGCGCAGAGCCGAAAGGACGAGAGCAGAAGTCAGCACGGTCAGCATTACGACTTGCTCCGCGACGCTTGAGCCTGTGACGCGTCCAGCGATGCTGGCGAAACAGACCATGAGCAGGTTCATACCGATGCATGCAGCGCGCAGGCCGAAAGCGGCGAGACCATATTGTCGATTCAGGAAGTTCAAGACTCCGCCAAGGGCGATACCCATTCCCGTACCAAAGAACCAGACCTTAGCGACGGGGCTCGAAGAGAGCCGGAAGGTCGTGGCCATGTGGAGTAGACCCAAGGCCAGGATCGCGGCGGCAAATAAGGCGTAAAGGAGCTTCATGGCATCGATTCGACACCTAAATTAAGCGGCCAACGCTGATGCGCTTCAGCAGCGAGGCAATCACCATTGAGTTTAGAGACTGCCTTACTTCATGGCGTCCGTCATTAGCATTAATCTTTTCACCATTGGAACACATGGTATCTCAACGCCCGAATGTAGGCGATACTTCGCTTCTTCCTGCGCCACATAACCCGCCCTACTGTAGAACCGAACCGCATTCAACGACGCATTCAAGGACAGCGCCTCTAAACCTAAAGCGCGCGCCCGCTTCTCGAGGAAGCTCAGAATCATCAGCCCCACTCCGCGTCGCATCACATCAGGACTAACATAGACGGCTTCGATCTCACGGCTCTCCGGGTTAAGCACACCGAACCCGACTGTCACGTCATCCTCTACCGCTACGTGAAACTCCTTTGTATGGATGGACTGCTTATAGTTTTCGGGCGTGCGAGGGAGCGCCCACGCTTCGATCTCTTCCGCCGTATAAAGGCTGGTGGAAATTGCTCTGACCGCACTGGAATGGACGTGGGCGATTGAGAGACAATCTTCTACTTCAGCTTTGCGAATGATCAGCATGTATTAGAGCCAGGTGAAGCAACGCGGCGTGATTCCACGAGGAGAAAAGCGAGCGGCGCGATAAAGAGGTTGGCGCTCCTGAAAACAGGATTGAATTGGCTTTAAGCCTTTATCCTGACGCCCCGGCTCAAAACCTCGAACACCGGTACTTGGATCGATCGTCACCGCTCACGCTCATTATACCCAAGGAAAGCCCAAAGTATAGGGCAGAATTCACCGCCGCAACCGAACCAACCTGCAAGTTGTTCATACGGAGTTCACAACTTTGTCAGGCGGTTCCGCGTATAAGCAAGCATGATCAAAGAACAATGGCCGGAGACTGTGAATATCAACAGAGGAGGAAACTCTATGCCAAGAGGCAAGTTTTTCATCGCGGTGGTGATTCTGATTGTCATCGTTCTCCTGATTGGAGGCATGGTGACCTTCACGAATATCAAGTATGCACAGGAAGGGACGGTGCAGGTCGTGACCAAATGGGGCGCGATTGAGCGCATCTACACTCCATCGGATGGATGGTTCACTACGATTGCGCCGGGCCGCAAGAGTTACGATGTCAACATCAAATCGTTTACAGAGAGCGCACCGGTGCGAGTAACCAGCAAAGACAACGCGGCCTTACAGGTCGACATTTCCTCGACTGCTTACACCGACCCCGCGAAGGTAGCGGAGTACGTGCGCAAGTACGGGTTCTCGGAAGAGGAGAGACACCGCCGCCGCAGCGAAATTCTGAAAGGAATCGTGCAAACCGAAGCGCGCAATTCTTTCGCGGATTACGGCGCTTACGAGATTTACGCCAATCAGGAGCAGATTCAAAAGCGGATCTTAGATTCGTTGCGCCCGCAGCTCGGCAGTCAACTCCTGCTGGTCACCGAGTCCGTGCAGATCGGCAATCCTGATTTTTTAGACGACAGGGTCGAAGCAGCCGCTTCCGGTGTCGTTGCCAATGAGAAACAGAAGCAGGCTGAGGAAGCGAGACTCGAAGCCGCGAAGGTCGCCGCGCAGACCAAGCAAATCGAAGCCCAGACTTTTGCTAATCCGGCTTTGCTCGAAATCAAAAAACTGGAATTGCAATTAGAGATCGAGCGCGCCCGCGCCGACGGCATCAAGAATCATCAGGGAGCGCTAACCATCATGTATGGTCAGCCGGGCGTCCAGTTGCAGGTTCCTGCGGGGAGGTAATGTGAGATTCTTATTCCTGGTTTGGCTGGTGATAGAGGTCTTGCAACTGGCGTTGATCGGGATGCTGGTGGTTGGTTATCGCAACTTGCAGCGGCGGATGGATGAGGGTAGCTATCGCTTCAGCACTCACCCGCCGACTTCTGTGACGGACGAGTAACGACAGTGGTTCAGACTACTGGTGCAGCTAGGCACAACCGAATGCGTGCATTCAACTACAGAACCGAGGAGCGGGCTGCCCCCAAGGTTCGTCCCGCAATTGATAAGCAATGGGAACTCCGGCCTTGTTAAGTCGTTTAAACTCCGTCGCTGCATCTGCTACCTGAAGAGTTAAGAACATACCTTGGCCGCTAAGTGCCTCGGGGCCCGGCGGCTGAGAAGGATGATCCAGCGACATGAACGCGAGCCCGTGAGGGTTGTCGCCGGCCGACACCATGTTGACGAAGCACGTTGCCTGGAAAACCACTTCGAAGCCGAGCTGGCGGATATAGAAGTCTCGGCATTCGGCCAGCGTTTTCGTCACGACAATTGGATATGCTGCCTGCAATTGCAAAGGGATGTCCTTCCTCAGTGAAGCGGTCCGCTGCATCGGCTGGTTGGGCGGCTCTACGCGCCACACGATGAGCCAAATGACTCAGCGGCTGGCCCGGTCACTGCTCATATGGCTCGTTAGTCCGCGGAGCCTTGGGCGCTTGCTCATCGAGCGACTGCCGATACCTCACGCAGCCTCGTATGAACTCTGGCCATTCAGGTACCAGAGGCAACGGATCTGTCCTTTCTGGCAGAAGACCCCAAAGTAAAGGATGGTGCCAACAGAGTTCATGGCGGCTGCTGTCGCGATGCTCACGGATGCCTTGCCGCAGCTTCTTTACTTCGGTAACAAGTGCTTCATGTGTCATCTGGTCAAGGTCAGTGTCCACAACGTCCTCCCATAGAAAAACATCCCGCGAGTTCGGCGGTAGTTCGTTCGCGACAGGATACCTAGCCGCCCAACGCTCGGCATCTCCCTCCTCGCTCTCAACTAAACATGCTCGGCTTGCAGAGGAAGGCCACGCTATTCGCGGTCGGCGCTTCACTGGTGGCAACCGCTGGCACCGGTTCTTTTATCTTGCTTTTTCATTCGACAAGCTTACGGTGGAAGTCCGACGCGGCGCATCAGGTCTGCGAATCGTGGGTCCGAGCGAAGGCTATTGAACATTGGTTCCACTTTAAGCAAAACCAGGATGACATCCCGTTCATTATGAGCCTTGTCGAGCAACGCGAAGGCTTGATCCTTCTCTCCAAGCCCTGCATAGATGAATGCTATTACCGTTGGTGAGATATACCTTCGCTTTGAGCGTTCCTGCAACTCGTCTATCACCTGCTGCGCCTCGCGCCTCTTACCTGACAACGCATAGGCATATCCGAGCGATGCCGGCTCGTCGGGGCTGTCCCCTGAAAGAGGTATTGATTTCTGATATTCCGCGATGGCGTCCGCGTACATCCCTTTTTGCACGTAAGCGTTCCCAAGGGACCAATGCGCAAAGCCGGAGTTCGCGTCCATCTCAAGCGCCTTCTGATATTGCTCTATCGCCCGGTCATACTGGCGTTGATAATAAAATATGTCCCCTATGCCAGCGATTTTTGCGAGCGAGAGTGGATCTAGCTCTTGGGCGTGCTTCATCCCTGCTAGAGCTTCATCGAAACGCCCCATCGCGGACAAATAGAAGCTATACATTTGATGCGCATCTGAATGGCTCGGGTTAATCTCAATGGCCCGTTTGAACTCTCTCTCTGCACCTGACCAGTCCCAGTCATAAGTTAATTTGACAGTGCCCAGTGAGGTGTGCGCTTCGGCCAACTTGTCATCAAGCGCAAGCGCCTTCATCGCTGCTGTCCTAGCACTGGGATAGCACTCCTTTGGTGAGAGTACATTGAAGCCGCTGAGCATGTTATAGGCATCTGCTAACCCGGCGTACGCCAGAGCGTAGTTCGGGTCCTTATCTATCGCCTGTTGAAAGTACTCGCGGCCTTTCATGAACCCATCGTCAGTCAGTCTGTTTAAGTGGTAGCGACCCTTCAAATAAAGCTGATATGCTTCGGTGTTCTCGGTGTAACGTTGGGTTAGTCGTCGCTGCTCCTCGCCCGTTAATCTCAATCGCAACTTCTCTGATATGTCCCGGGCGATTTCTCCCTGAACTGCAATAATGTCTGAGAGCGGCCGATTGTACTGCTCACCCCAGATGTGAGTGTTATCTCTCGCATTCACCAGTTCGACGCTGATCGCAAGATCATCGCTCCGCTGAACGATTCTGCCCGTTAACACTGCCCCTACTTTCAGCTCACGACCTACCGCCTCAGCATTCAGGTCACGTCCTTTATAACGAAAAACCGAGGTGCGCGACATCACGCGCAGATTGGGCAATCCCGACAAGCTGTTGATAAGGCTTTCGGTAATGCCGTCACTGAGATATTCCATCTCAGGATCAGCGCCGACGTTAACGAACGGCAAGACCGCTATTGAATCTACGGTCTCTCTTTGCGCGGTGAGTAGATAAACCCCAGCAGCAATAATGGCAACTATCGCGAGAGCGAGCGCAGCGATGACAGAGCGGCGGATAGATGAGCGCGGCTGGGGCACTACTTTCCCAGCCGTGACCGTGGCAGTATGACTACTTTCTCGCTCGAGATTCTTGAGGTCAATCCAAAGCTCCCGCGCTGACTGATAGCGCCGCTCCTTATCCTTCTCCAGGCACTTGCGGATGATTCTCACCAACTCTGCCGGGATGTCATAGTTGAAGCGGGCAATCGCTTCCGGTTGGGCGTGAGTGATCCGTCCGATCACCTCAACAGCGCTTGCGCCGGAGAAAGGAAGCCTGCCGGTCCCCATCTCATACATCACCGCGCCGAGAGAGAAGATGTCCGAGCGGTGGTCAACCTCGCGTCCCAATGCTTGCTCTGGACTCATGTACGGCAAAGTACCCATCGTCACTCCGGGACTTGTCTTCATTTGAGTCGAGATGTCGCTGTCAACCTGCGCCACCTCCTTTGTCATCTTGGCCAGTCCGAAATCAAGCACCTTCGCTTGACCTCGTGGCGTCAACATGATGTTGGACGGTTTAATGTCGCGGTGAGTGATGCCTTTCGAATGAGCTTCCTCCAACGCGTCGGCGACCTCGATGCTGATTTGTATGATCTGGCTTATCTCAAGGGGATGTCCGTTGATTTTGGCGTCGAGAGCCTGTCCTTCAACGTACTCCATGGCAATGAAGGGTATGCCGTCCGCCTCTCCTATTTCGTAGATGTGCGCGACGTTCGAGTGGGTGAGTGCGGAAGCTGCACGAGCCTCTTGTGAGAAGCGTCGAATTCGCCCCTGATCCTGCGCGACATCAGCGACCAAAATCTTCAAGGCCACCATGCGATTAAGCCGCGAGTCTTGCGCGAGATAGACTTCGCCCATGCCGCCCGCGCCGAGCTTCGAGAGAATGCGGTAATGGGAGATCGTCTGATTAATCATTAGGCATATTCCTCAAGAAGAAGCCGCCTACCCTGCGATTACCGGCGCGCCGATAGCTTGGATTCTGAGAGGGTACACAATTGCGCCCGGTGCAATCGCTCGTTGGACGGCTCGTCAAGATAACCATTCAACTTCATTCCCCTCTTCTTCTCGCCAGCCTCCCTGTCAACGGAAAGCTCTCCGGCACCGGCAAAAAGAAAAAACATCCGGCAGCGAGCATCATCAACGCAGGGAACGTGCTTGTGTATGTGTCACCAATGCTTTTCGAGGAGTTAACGCTTTTGCATGCGAAATATGTTAGGTACTCAGCCGATGAGAAAGATTCAGTCGGGCTTTAAGCACTTGTCCGGCTTCCGGACGCATTTGCATCATGGACTTGCAATAGACTTGTTCGGTGCGACACTCACTGAAACCTGACTCATTACCCACCGATCTTCAACTCGCTCAGGTCTATCTGGTGGATGCCTCCTAAACCATTTGCGCGGGTTTCTCAACCTGTTCGTCAGCTCTCGGTAATTGAGGCGCTTGTCCAGACATGCAAATTATTAATGCGGTCTGGCAAGCATTACTTACTTCGCAACACGGCTCTTGGCGCCGAAGCCTAAGGCCAGCAGGAATATCCCCGCCGCAATTAGAGCGATACGCACATCCCCGCGCCGGACATACTCGATCACCGCCGCAGAAAGGGCCAAACCGGCCGCAACAATAGATAGGATCAGGGTCAAGTTAGCGTAGCCTTCTTTCGTCATGTAGCCCTCCCTCCGATTAGGGTGGTCCCTGAACATCTAACGCTGGAGCCTGCCGGCGCCGAGCCAGCATCACGCCTGCGGCAGGAAAACGCACCATGAGAGGACGGGGTGGTGCCGTCCGGTTGACCGACTGTGAGGTGTTCCGTCGTTAACTAGACGCCCGAACCGCGTCTTCGTAAGCTGTTGATAGTTCGCTCTGGTTGGTAATACAGATGTCTAAATCACGCAGCAGCCCATCGCCTATCCCGTAAATCCAACCGTGCACTGCTAGCTCCTGCCCCCTGATCCATGCATTCTGCACAATCGTTGTCCGGCTGACGTTCAGCACCTGTTGAATGACATTCAACTCACACAGCCTGTTCAGGCACTCGACTTCACCACTGATTTCCGAGAGCAGAGCCTCATGGCGATGCATGACGTCCTGCACGTGGCGCAGCCAGTTGTCTGCTAGGCCAAGCTTAAGATTCTGCATCGCCGCCTGCACGCCGCTGCACCCGTCGTGACCGCAGACAATTACGTGACTGACCTTCAGCAAATCGACCGCGAATTGAAGCACCGAAAGACAATTGAAGTCAGTGTGGACAACTACGTTCGCAACATTGCGGTGGACAAACAACTCCCCCGGGGGGAGGCCCACGAGCTGAGTTGCCGGCACACGACTGTCTGAACAACCGATCCACAGGTAGCGCGGAGTCTGTTGCTGGGCCAGGGCCTGAAAAAATCCCGGGTCCTGCGCCTTTATACGCTCGGACCAGGCCCTATTATTCTCGAGCAGCTCTCTCAATTCTCTCATGTCAGCAAGTGGTTAATAGGTCTCGAACAACTTGCGCCGCGCGCACACCTCAATACCACCCAAGTCAACGATGAAAGACTCGCCAACTCGCGGTTAGCTCGAATCATTTTGTTAGACCTTGACCTCACGTTGTCGCAGAATCCAAAAGTGAAGCGGGAGTGATCCAGAAAGCCGATACACCGCAGTTCCGAAGGTCCCGCTCGGAATTCATCGCTCATTGCAAAAACAACTTCCCTTCGCCGACAATCTTTCACCCCGTGTGGATGCGAGTCCGGCGATATTCATCAATCGACTCCTTCCTTTCTCGCCCTAATTCTTCCAGCCTCCCCAGCCACCCCTCCTTGAAGGGCAACAACGCGTTCCGCAAAGTCTCCGCGACCGCCAGATTGCGGAACCATTTTTTGTCGGCGGGCACGATGAACCATGGCGCATGTTTTGAACTGCAACGGTTGAGCGCGTCATCGTAGGCTGCAGTGTAATCCTCCCAGTGCTCTCGCTCGCTCCAATCCCCCACCGATAACTTCCACGACTTGATCGGATCTTCCTCGCGTTTCAGGAGTCGCTGCTTTTGCTCATCCTTGCTGATGTGGAGGTAGAACTTGAGGATGATGGTCGCGGAATCCGCCAGCAATCGCTCAAAAGCGTTAATGTGATCATAGCGCGGGCGCCAGACCTCCGCCGGTACCAGTTCATGGACCCGCACCACTAGTACGTCCTCATAATGCGAGCGGTTGAAGATTTTGATATCTCCCGCAGACGGCGTCTGGGCATGTACGCGCCAGAGGAAATCGTGGGCAAGTTCTTCTTCCGTTGGGACTTTAAATGAAGCTACTGTGCAGCCCTGCGAGTTCAAAGGACCCGCCACATGGCGGATCGTCCCATCTTTACCGCTGGTATCGCGCCCTTGCAGGATGAGGAGTACGCTTTGCGTCCGAACTGCGTAAAGAAGCTCCTGCAGTTCGATCAACTCTTCGATGAGCCGTGCTGTCTTCTTCTCGCCTTCCTCACGCTTGAGACCCGAGTCCTCTCCCGGATCAAAATCCGCAAGTTTGATTTGGCGCTCGCCCTCCAGGCGATGTGCATAGCCCATAGCCCCTCCTTAAATAATGTGATTGGATATTTGCAAGTCCGCTTATTCTCTACAATTCAACCTAAAGCACTTCTAATCAGGTTGTATTTACTCGTGTTGCAACACGAGTTTTCTAGTATTGCAAGCACCGCCTTGCAATCATCCAGCAGGTTTTCAGTCGCCAGCGTCGCTACGCGATTTCGCCAGCCTAGGATCAACCACAGCCCTCTCACTGCGCTACCAAAAGCCCGCGCAGAAGTGTGCCAATAATGACCATCTTACGGTTGTTGGCCTTCAGACCGCGGGGGCTTAACCACCACCGCCGGAACGTTCTGCTCCTTTACGAGTTGATTGAATGCGAGCACATCGGTGCTCATGATCCGAGCCAGGCGCTGAAGCTGAGCATCTATCTGGCTCACTAACCCGTCGTAGACAGCGTAAGACTGGTCCGTCGGCGCCGCGTCGCCGCGGGCGACCACGCCGCTGAGTGTGGCCAGTTTGTTGTTGAGGCGGATGGGAAAGTTCAGCGGATCCTGGCTGCTCTGGTTCTTCGTCTGATAGAGCGTCTCTTCGATCTCCGTGAGGCTCTTATTCAGAGCGGTAGCGGCGTCGTTTATCACCTTGAAGTTAGGTTGGCCACCACCCAAGGCGGGCTGCCCGCCTGAGGGCCCCGAGTCTTTAACTCGCTTCAGCAAGTCTTCAACTTGCTTGCGGACATCGCGAATCTGAATCACAGCATTGTGCATCTCAGTGACCTTATCTCGAATCCTGAGTCCGAATTCCAGTTGCTTCGCATAGTCAGCGGAGGTTGCCGCAAGCCGCGGATCCGATTTCACTTCAAAGTTCTCAACCATAATCGCGCCATCGACCGTGAGCTTCACCTGATAACTTCCCGGCACAATTCTTGGCCCACGAGTTTCGCCGGCCCAGAGAATCATGCCCGGAAAGCGCACCGCGTCCGGATAACGCATGTCCCAGATGAATCGATTAAGTCCAACATCGATCGGAAGTCGCGCCGGCGCCCCGGCGCCAGGAGGTCCACCTTCTTCCGCCCCAGCGGACTGTTCGGGCGTCGTCGATCCCTGACCCGGCGAGGGAGATGGCTTCGCCGACGCAGTGAACTTTCGTATGGACTTTCCTCCGGCGTCGAGAAACTCAAGCACCACATCACTGGCGGGCTTTGACTTAAGCGAGTAGTAGACCGCCACACCGTTGGGCGGGTTTTTCCCGACCGTGGCAGTCGCCGGAAGCGGGAAGCCTCCGCCGCCCTGCATACGATACGCAGCCTCGGGTTTAAAGAGTCGAGTTGTGGGAGCGGCTGATTTGCCGGTTTCGATCATTTGGTGGAGCACGGGCAGGTCGTCAAAGATCCAAAACGACCGACCCTGGGTTGCGGCAACGAGATCCTGCTCACGTTTGTGGACCGCCAGATCTGTTATGGGAACTACGGGAAGATTGAACTGCATGGCACGCCATTCGGCGCCGTCGTCAAACGACATATACAACCCGGTTTCAGTTCCCGCGTAGAGCATTCCCCGTTTGTTGGGATCTTCGCGAATCACTCTGGTAAACGCGTGCTCGGGGATTCTGTTGGTGATCTTCTTCCAGGTCTTACCGTAGTCACTGGTCTTGTAGAGGTAAGGTTTGAAGTCGTCCCACTTGTACATCGTAGCCGCGACATATGCCGTGGCCGGATCATTGGGCGAAGCCTCGATTGAATTGATTTGAATCCACTCCGGCATTAGACTCTTTGACGGTGTCACATTGTCCCAGTTCTTTCCACCATCTCGGGTAACATAAACTAAACCATCATCGGAGCCGGTCCAAATCACACCCTTCTGCAATGGTGATTCCATCGTCGCAAAGATCGTGCTGTAGTATTCGACACTAGTATTGTCTTTTGTGATTGGCCCGCCCGATGGTCCCTGTTTCGACTTGTCATTCCTTGTGAGATCGGGACTGATAATCTCCCAGCTCTGGCCTTCATTGGTCGATTTGAATAGCACATTTCCAGCGGCATAAAGAGTGTTGGGATCGTAAGGCGAAAAAAGAATGGGGAAGTTCCACTGGAACCGGTATTTTAACACGTCCGCTCCGGCACCCATCGGATTATTCGGATAAGGCGAGACGTCCCGAAGCGCTCCGGTTTTGTGGTCGTACCGCGTCAGCAAGCCGCCGTACGAGCCAGCGAAGACAATCGAAGAATCTTTCGGTGAAGGCGCGATCCAGCCTGACTCACCCCCGCCGACGTCGTACCAGTGCTCCTCGGTAATGCCTCCGTCAGTGGAACGACTGGCGATGCGCACGGTCGAGTTGTCCTGTTGCGCGCCGTAGATGTTGTAAGGGAAATCATCATCGACAGCGACGCGGTAAAACTGTGCAGTGGCCTGATCCTGCTCGGTCCAGCTTCGACCACCGTTAAAAGAAACGTTTGCTCCACCGTCGTTGGAATTAATCATGCGGCTGGGATCGTCGGGAGCTATCCAGAGATCGTGATTATCTCCGTGAGGTACGGAGATAGCAGTGTAGGTTTTGCCGCCGTCATTGGATTTGTAGAATCCTGTGTTCAGCACGTACACGGTGTCCGCATTTTTAGGATCGGCATAGATCCTCGTGTAGTACCAAGCGCGCTGGCGCAACCGCCGCTCTTCATTTACTTTCGTCCAGGTGCGACCGGCGTTGTCGGAACGAAACACACCGCCGTCCTCGGCCTCGACGATTGCCCAGACACGATCCGGATTCGCGGGCGACACGGTGATTCCGATCTTCCCGACTATTCCTTTCGCCAGACCCGGATTTCGAGTGATCTCGTTCCAAGTGTCACCGCTGTCGGTCGACTTAAAAATTCCGCCGCCCGCGCCCCCACTTTCCAATGTCCAGGGTTTTCGATAGACCTCCCAGAAACCTGCGTAAAGAATGTTTGGGTTGGTGGGATCGAAGATCAGGTCGATTGCACCGGCCTTATCGCCGCGTTGGAGAACTCTCTCCCAGCTCTTGCCCCCATCCTTCGATCGAAAGATGCCTCGCTGTTCATTTGGTCCGAAGAGATGACCCAGCGCCGCGACGTAGACGACATCCGGATTACGCGGATGTACGCGAACGCGTCCGATTTGTCGCGTGTCCTCAAGCCCTACTCGCTTCCAGGTCTTTCCCGCATCCATCGA
>JBPCMM010000064.1:0-9889 GCA_051002255.1 Pyrinomonadaceae bacterium | reverse complement strand
CCCCTGCAGGCGCTCGACGTCGATGACGCCGGGAACGCCTTTAATTGAGTTAATCACTTTCTCCAGATGTTTCACATCAAATACTTCTACGGTTACTTCTATGTGACCCCTTTCATCAGGAGCCACCGACGCGCGCGCGTCACGAATACCCGTCTTCATGTCCGAGATGGCCCCGGTGATACCGGCGATCATGCCGGTGCGGTTCTCAGTAACCGCCAGCAGTTTTACAGCATAGGCCGTCTTGTCTTGTTTGCCGGCCCATTCCACTTCTACAACACGCTCCCGATTTACCATTAACTGCATGACGTTCTTACAACGCTTGGTGTGGACCGCCACGCCCTTGCCCCGGGTCACGTACCCAATGATGTCCTCGCCATGCAATGGATTGCAGCAGCGGGCCCGAGTAACCATCAAGTCGTCAACCCCGCGAACCACAATCGAATCATCGCCCAGCCGAATCAGCTTCTTCACCGCACGCACGCCGCTGCGCAAGCGTGACTCTTTTTGCTTATCGAGTTGTTCGAACTGTTCAGGCCCGAGGTATTTGGCGATTACGTTGCGCGGAATCAACTTACCATAACCGATCGCCGCAAGCAGGTCGTCGACCCGTCCGTAGCCATAATCGCTGGCCACCCTTTTCATTTCACCGTCGTTGGGGCCAAGTATCTTCTTTACGGATAGTTGGAATCGGGCAGCTTCTTTTTCAAACAGCTTTCGTCCAATCTCGATAGACTCTGCACGCTGCTGCTCAGCTACCCAATGACGAACACGATTTCTCGCTCGCGAGGTGACGATGAAATTGAGCCAGTCTCGTGAAGGGTGTGATGATGACGAAGTAATGATCTCTACTACATCACCATTCTGGATCTGCGTTCTGAGGGGCACCATGCGTCCGTTAATACGCGCGCCCGTGCAGGTGTTACCGACCTCTGAGTGGATCATAAACGCAAAGTCCACGGGTGTAGCCCCGCGGGGCAATTGAATAACCTTGCCCATAGGAGTGAAGGCATAAACGTCCTTCGGATAAAGATCCAATTTTAGAGAGTCGAGGAAGTCTCGCGAGTCTTTGACCTCCTGCGTCCATTCAACCAGCGAGCGCAGTGCCTGTAGCGCCTGGTCATCATCCCGCGAGCCGCGTTTCCCTTCCTTGTACTTCCAGTGAGCGGCCACGCCTTCCTCGGCAATGTGATGCATGTCCTCAGTTCGAATCTGGACCTCGAACGACTGGCTATTGGAACCGATCACGGAGGTGTGCAGCGACTGGTAAAGATTGTCTCGTGGGGTCGCGATCCAATCCTTGATGCGGCCAGGGACCGGCTTCCAGGTGTTATGAATCACCCCCAGGGCGGCGTAGCAGTGCCTGATCTCGTTCGGCGTGATAACCCGCGCGGCCACCAGATCGTAGACTTGGTCCAGGCTGATCTTCTGTCGCCGGAGCTTTTTCCATATCGAATAAAGCCGTTTCACTCTACCGTCCACGCTCACAAAAGGCACTTCCGCTTCCTGCATCCTCTCTTCGATTCTGCTGGTTACGCCGTTTAGGAACGTTTCAGTTTCGGCGCGCCGCTTCTCAAGTTGTTCCGAGAGTTCTCGATAGTCATCGGCGTGCAGATGACGGAAAGCGAGATCCTCTAACTCGCCTCTCAACTTGCCCATGCCCAGACGGTGAGCGATCGGAGCGAAGATATCCATGGTCTCTTCAGCAATGCGTTTTCGCTTCTCAGGGCTGAGATAGTGGAGCGTGCGCATGTTATGGAGCCGGTCGGCAAGTTTCACCAATACGACCCGAACGTCGTCAACCATAGCCAGCAACATCTTGCGCACGTTCTCGGCTTGTTGCTCCTCACGGGAGACATTGCTGATTTGCGCGATCTTGGTCAACCCATCTACCAGATGCGCAATCTCCGCCCCGAAGTATTCATTGATCGTATCAAGATCGACGAGCGTGTCCTCCACCACGTCGTGCAGAAGGCCGGTGGCAACGGATACTTCGTCGAGTTTCATATCCGCCAGGATGTCGGCGACCTCAAGCGGATGGACGAGATACGATTCACCGGAGGCCCGTTTCTGTCCTTTATGCTCGCGCGCAGAAAATAGATAGGCACGCCGCAGCAGATCGAGGTCCGCCTGCGGATGGTTGCTGGCGACCTTCTCGACAATGTCCTCAATCCGAATCATATTTTGATTTGCGAACTCTCACGTTGAGTGGGGAGAATTGAAACGCTTGGTCGGCGATTATAACAAAACAGGTGATGCTCGACTCGAAATCGAGCATCACCCATTGGCGACTATGCTTAATTGAGGTTTTTTTGTCCGCTAGGGCTAACTCGTGGGTGGCGAGGCCGCTTTCTTAGCGTCTTCTTCAGCTTGTTTCTTCTTATTTGCCTCGCTCAATTGGGTCGTGCGTTTCTGTGCCTGTTCGCGTTGCTTATCCCACTCCGCCTTTTGATCCGTTTTGGCATCCATTTCTGCCAGCTTGGAAGCTTCCAGCAACAGATTTGTTTTATACGACCAGGCAGATTCGCTGTTGGGGTCAAACTTAAGCGCGTTCTCCACTTCTTCGAGGCCACGTTTCACACACATCTGAGCTGTTTCGAAGTCTTTTTCCTCCTTGGGTTTCCTGTAAGAGACGGTGGCTTTGCCCTCAGTTATGGTCGTAATCTTGTTCACGGGCAAGTCGGTGATCTGAAAGGAACAGTTCCAGTCTTTACTGGCAAGCACGATATAAGCTTCAGCGCGTTTGTCTGGTTCCACCCGGCCATCATTCGCCCGAGCGATGATCCAATCCCGAAGCTTCTCGTCCTCTTTAATCTTTTCGTAGAGAAAGGCGATCGCCTTGTACGCCTCGTCATTCGTTGGATCAGACTCCAGGATCTTTCGATAAGCCTCAATGGCTTCGCGCGCTTTGGCAAGGTTCTCGGGCGTATTGACTCCGGTACGATACTGGGCGTGAACAGTACGGGCGATAAACAGAGGCGCCGTCCTGTTATTGGGATCGAGGTCAAGAGCCCTTCTGGCGTGTTGCTCTGCTTCAACAAACTGCCCTTCGCGATAGGTGCGGGCGGCCTCGTTCAGCGAATCCTTGGCTCTTATTCTATTGATGACGCCACAACCCGAACTGGTGGCAATAACAACTACCAGGGCGACGGCGATCCTAGCTTGAGAGAGTTTCATTTATCGGTGGCTCCATTGTTGACCGGCAACTATTAGGCAGGCCAATATAAGGCAGGCCAAAGATCGAAGCTTGATTCCAGTCATCCGCTGCGTTCTATTGAGGCAGATCATCTACCTGCAAACCAACTGGGTTAGCGCCCGCGCCTTTTATCGCGTCGATCACCTTTACCACCTCTTCATATCTGAGTCCGCGCGGGGCTTTTATGAACACCGTCTTCTCAATGCGATCCTGCTCCGGCACGTCAGTGCGGGTTTCCATGCCAGGTTTATAGGCTCGCTGCTCCTTGCGCTGCTGAAACACCTGCGTCAACTTCTGAGACAAGAAGGCCGTATCGTTCACAGATCCCATCGAGTCCTGGTTAAGTTTGATTTGAAGATCATTTGAGACAGAGACGACGAGGGTCAGCGGATTTGGCTTCAGTTGACTGAGATCCTCGTTTGGATCTCTCTGCGTCGGAATATCCGCTTTGAAGCGGCTCGGCTTGAGCGGCGTGATCACCATGAAGATGATCAGCAACACTAAGAGGACGTCAATTAGCGGCGTCACGTTGATATAAGGCACAGCTTTTGAGCCTTCGTGTCCTTTTTTTTCACCATCCATAGACATGAATTTACTCCTCGAGAATCCGTGCAACCAACGGCTGGCCTTGCGCAGAATCTAGGTTGCTGGCGCTGGAGCGGCCGCACCGCCCTTCTTCTTGTCTGCTACTAATCCAATCTTATCCACGCCAAGCCCGCGAACCTCATTGATGACGGTGACCACATCGCCATATGAGACATTGACGCCGCTTTTGATGTAGACAATCCGGTCGTCTTCCGTTTTCATTTTCTCCAGCATCGGGCCTACCTTGGTTTTAATGTCTTCCTGGGCCACTTTCTGCTTACCAAGGTAATACTCGCCGTTATTAGGGATGGAGATCACAATCGATGACTCTTTGATAATTCTGGGATCGACATCAGGGTTCGTCATCCCCGACGGGAGAGCCACCGTAATGCCGTGTTGCAGCAATGGTGTCACCACCATAAAGATGATCAGCAAGACCAACATAATATCGACCATCGGGGTGACATTGATCTCGGATTGAAAGCCACCCTGGTCGCCACCGCTCATTCCCATAACAAATTCCCCTTTCGCAAAGCCATTGCCAACGCCCGCGTGATGCGCGCCCGTTTATTACCGTCCGATAAACAGCTTGGCCTATGGTTTCAATTGCTTGGTGCGATTCTTAATGAAGTAGTCGACCAGTTCGGAAGCCGAATTGTCCATCTCTACAACGAACCCATCGACCTTTCCCGTGAAGTAATTGAACAGCCAAACCGCCGGGATTGCTACCAGCAAACCAAGCGCGGTAGTAAACAAAGCCTCAGAAATACCACCCGCAACAGCGCCGATACCGGCTGTTTCCGCATTCTTCATTCCCCGGAACGCATTGATAATTCCAAACACCGTTCCAAAGAGACCCACAAACGGAGCGGTCGAACCAATCGTCGCCAAACCGGACAAGCCACGTTTGAACTCGGCAGTCTTAATGGCGATCGCACGTTGTAGCGCACGCTTGGAAGCTTCAATCTCATCGCCGGAAATATCCGACGACTGCCCGTGGGCGCGAAACTCCTGCAAACCGCTGCTCACAACCATCGCCAAGTGCGACTTGCGATGCTTGTCGCTGATGTTGATGGCTTCTTCGATACGATCGTTCTTCAGTGCCTGCGCAACACGCGGAGCAAATTCGCGCGACTGTTTCTTGGCGGCAGAGTAAGTGAGATACCGCTCAACCATGATCGCAATTGAGTAGACCGACATGATTAAGAGGATGATGACAACCGCAATCGCGACGCTGCCCATGCTCTTCACCATCTGAGTTATGGAAAAGTGATCTGCTGCGCCGCCTTCTGCTGGTGCTGCTTGCCACAAGAAAATGAAGAAGCTTAAGGCCTTTGTTCCTAGAAGACTTGTTAGAATAGTCACGGTAAACCCTCCAAACGTTTTTTCAACATTGAAACCTAGCAGGGGTCAGCAGAATGAAGGCCCCCCGCGGAGCCTCACCTGACAGATGACCTTCCGCAGTTATTGAGCCACGAAGTTGTAAGTAATGACGCCGGTTACTTTCACCGGCTGTCCGGAGAGCTTCGTAGGCGAGAACCTCGCTCCGCGAGCAGCTCCAACTGACACGGCCTGCAACAATGGATGTCCGGATACTGCGCGTGCGGAAATCACGTTGCCGTTCTCGTCAATAGTGACCTGGACCACCACGGTTCCAGAGGCGTGTGCTTGCCTGGCAATCGGCGGATACGCCGGTTTCGGCAGACTAATAGCCTTTCCGTTCAAGACGCCGCCCGAAATGGGAGCTCGCGGTGGAGTGGCTGCTGGCGGCGGCGGTTCAGCGATGTCGACCTTGGTTGGGGCGGAAACTATTCCCGTGCCACTCCCCGGCCCAGAGGCTACTGGAGCCGCAGCGTCAGAATTGGCGGTTCCAATCTGGGTGATAACTCCGCGCCTGACAGGCGGTACGTCACTGGCCTTGGCCGAGATCTCCTTTGGAACCAGTTCCGTTCGCGAGACGTCCGCAATCAGCTCTCTTCTCACGTCTACGTTCTGTTCTACCTTTGTCGGCTTGGGCGCTTCATCCGGTTTCTCCGCCTTCTGCTGCGGCGGCACCGGAACCGGTGCAACCAGCGTTATCAGATCGAGATTCTGGTTCTCCAGGTGCGCGTCATACATGTAGATACCAGCAACGAAAAATGCGATGCCCAGCACTGCATAGACGGCGACAGTCACAAGAATGAACGAGCCCTTTCGCGAAATATCGTCCTTGTGCGAACTCGACTCTACCAGGTTGTCGAACATGTATTTCTCCTCCCAATTCCGGTGCCAAATTGGATCAGGGTAAAAACTCTTTTAATAGTAGTTAGTGCTCTCAAAGGTCGCTGCGGGTCCGTCTGAGTTCCGTTACTAAAGAAGGGGAAGCACCAGCAGCTCTACGATCTGAGCTCTACGATCTGAGCTCAAATTAGATTTTGAAAAAGCCGCTGCGCGAGAAAAAACTCGCCGGCCCCTCGACAGACCGCCACGCTCCCAACCATTCGCTATAATGCGCGGTCGACTTTTGAGTATTTAATTGGCCAGCAACGGCGGCAGTCTATGCCGCAACGCGTCGCAAAGTCAAGAGCAAATCGAAGTTATTAGAGGTCGTCTGGGAGGCACATCGGGACTTGTGCCAGGTATGCCGAGGCCTACTTAAACTGCACCGCGCGGGTGCTTTCCCGCTCGCGCGGAGAGTGGCTCGGCCTTCACCTTACTGCTGCCGGCTCGCGTCGAGCGAGCGGGAACAGGAGCTGCTCCCAAGGCGTCAGCTTTCTTAGCGGCCTCGATACGCTGCTCCCACCAAACCATGATCGGGCTGGCCACAGCGATTGAAGAATAAGTACCAACGATCGTGCCGATTAGCAGTGCCAGTGAGAATCCGCGCAGCACGTCGCCACCGAAAATCACCATGGCCAGAACGGAGAGAATGATAAGTCCCTGGGTAATGACGGTTCGGGAAAGCGTCTGATTGATGGAGTCGTTGGTGATCTTGTAAAGCGAGTCGCGCCGGTGAAGACGGCGATTCTCTCTGACGCGATCGAAGACGACGATCGTGTCATTGACCGAAGCGCCGACGAGTGTCAGCAGGGCCGCAATGACGGTCAGACTTACTTCCCACTGGAAGATTGAGAAGAATCCCAGGGTCACCAGGACGTCGTGGAAGACTGCGATCACTGCTGCGGCGCCATAGGTCCATTCGAAACGGAAGGCAATGTAAACGAGCATGCCTACTAGAGCGGCCAGCGTCACCGCAATGGCTTTATTTCTAAGCTGAGCACCCGCCACCGCTCCCACCGCCTCGGTACCCAGAATTTCATAGGCCTCGCGTTCCGGGCCGATCGTGTTCAAGGCGTCTCGCACTTTCTTACGGCCCAGTTCAACTTCCTGCTGCGATTGTTCACCTGCCGAACCCTCAAGCGGCAACTTGATCAGGAAGGTATTAGGCCGATCGGTTACTCCCTGTATAGTGGCGTCTGCCAATCCCTGCCGGGTCAGGGTCTCCCGGATTGCCTCGGCCGTAGTTGGTTGGTTGAACTTCGTGGTAACAACAGTTCCGCCTTTGAAATCGACTCCCAGGTTGAAAGCGTTCGTACCATTGGGATGCGTCGCTTGACGAAAAATAGCTGACCCCAGACCAGCCAGCATCAGGAAAACCGAAATCCCGATGAACACGCGGCGCCACCCGAGCCAGTCAAAATTAATGCTTTTAAAGACTTGAATCATAAGACCCAGAAGAAGTTGTTGGTGACGAGTAACTGTGACTCGTCGTCCTTATTAGATACTCAGCGACTCAATGCGGCGCTTGCGACTTAGCTGCCACATGAAAATCGTGCGCGAAACGTAAACGGCTGAGAAAAGATTTATCACCAGGCCCAGCACAAGCGTGACGGCAAAGCCTCGCAGTGGCCCAGTGCCAAAGACAAACAGGAAAAGTGAGGAAATAATTGTGGTGACGTGCGTATCGATGATCGTCACAATGGCCCGCTGAAATCCCTGCTCAACCGCTGAGGGGATCGTCTTCCCGGTCAACAGTTCCTCGCGAATCCTTTCAAAGATCAGCACGTTCGAATCGACCGCCATACCAATCGTCAGAATCATCCCGGCAATACCCGGCAGAGTTAAGGTGGCGCCGAATACAATCAGAGCTGCGAGCATCAGGATCATGTTCAAGAGCAACGCCACCACTGCGTTTACGCCCGCGACGCGGTAGTAAAACAGCATAAAGATTACAACGAAAAGCAGACCGAAGACTGACGCCCGCACGCCGGAGCGAATTGAATCAGCACCGAGGCTAGGCCCCACCGTTCGCTCTTCCTGATACTGGATGGGCGCCGGCAAAGCTCCGGATCTCAACGTCAGCGCCAGATCATCAGCAGACTGCTTGGTAAAGCGACCGCTGATTTCGCCCTGATCGAAGATCTGGGATTTGATGTAAGCGATTGATTTCACTTCGTCATTCAACACCACGCCCATGTACTGGTTGATGTTTGCCCCGGTCCAGGCGCCAAACTTTTCTGCTCCAGTGGGCTTGAATGAGAAGGCAATTTGGTAATCCGAAGATCCGCCCTGAGACTGCGTAGCAGAAGCGTTACGGAGTTGGCTGCCATCCACTACCGGGGGCCATTCCACTACCACCCACTGCTTAGGCTTGTTAGTCGCAGGAGCGGGTTCGCCGGCGGTTGTGGGCTCGGTGCGTTCCGCATATTCAAACACCTTTCGGTTGTTCGGAACCGTACCCCCAAAAGAAGTCTCTGCTTCCTCTTTCGTGGTGTAAGTTTGCACCGGTGCCGGGCTGGGCGGACTGACAACGTGAACCAGTTCAAGCCTCGACTCACCCTTGAGCAACTCCTTGACGCGCTCTGGATCCTGGATGCCGGGCATTTGCACCAGAATCTGATGCGAGCTTAGCGCTCCATGTCGCTGCACCAGGGGCTCTGCAACACCTACAGCATCCAGGCGGCTTTCAATGATGCGCTGAGCCTGCTCGGTCGCTTGCTCCGCCAGTGCTCGCTGCTCTGTGGGCGTTAGAGTCCAAGTGATCGTGTTGCCGCTGGTTGAGGAGGTCCACTCAGTAAGGTCGACCTTTTTCTTTACGGCTTCATCGATGTCGTTAAGCTTGGCCGGATCCGCAGCTTCAAGAATCATTCTATAGTTGCCGGAGGTCGTTTCCACCTTCACGTCCTTGGGCGGATATCCGGCGTCTCGTGCCGCAGTCTGAATGGCCAGCGCATTGCCTTCCGTCAACTTCTTCAAAAACTCATCAGTCTTTACCCGCATCACCAGGTGAGAACCACCTCTAAGGTCTAGACCAAGGTTGATATTGTCCCGCAGGTTTTGTTTAACCCCAGTCCAAGTGAAGTCCCTTCCCCTGGGCAAACGCGCTTTCGGACCAGCCGTCGGGGGCATGAGTACCTTGTACAAGCCGAGCAACGTAATGACGACAATAATGCTGGTTCGTAGTTTTAGGTTGGTCTTCTTCATTAACATTGGAGGCTCGCCGTGAAGGCGACACAAAGGCGAAAGTGGCTCTTTACTTCTTCTCTTCCTCGTCGATGCCTGCTACGGCAGACCTCGCAATTTCGAGAATAGACTTGTCAGCGCTTCGGATCAGGAAGCTAGTATCGCGCACAGTGGTGATGGTTCCAATAACTCCTCCAGTAGTCACGATTCGATCGCCCGCTTTCAGTTGAGATATTGTTTCCTGCAGTTGCTTCTGTCGCTTCTGCTGCGGTCTGATTAGCAGCATGTAGAACACGGCTATGATGAGCAGCATAGGCAGCAAGCCACCGAGCGCTCCCAGGCCGCCTTGAAAGAACATGAGCATGTTTGTCATTTAACCGTCTTCTGAATTGAGATTAGGGCGAACGTCTCTATTTGCAATATAAGGTCCCAGTATCGATCGTTCAGGCACCTAACTGAGCGTTTTCATTCTCCGGATGCGCTCAGGCGCTCTATGAACTCTCGTCGAAATTTTGGGAAATCGCCAGACCGGATAGATTGCCTTACACGTCGCATAGTGTCAAGGAAGAAGGCTAGATTGTGATGGGTCAGCAAGATACCTGCCAGCATCTCTCCCGTTTGATGAAGGTGCCGGAGGTAGGCCCGCGAGTGTCTTTGGCACACTGAGCA
>JBPCMM010000063.1:0-7074 GCA_051002255.1 Pyrinomonadaceae bacterium | reverse complement strand
CGACATTGTCCCAGGCCTCAAACTGTCTGGTTATCTCGGCGTGAGATTCTGCGTCAGCTTCACGAAGATTTCTGAGCGTTCTACCCGAGAAAACTACCCCCCAACCGAAAGTGTCATCTGGCCCGTTTCTTTCATGGACGGTGATTTCATTCGCCGGATTCGCCTTCTTCATTAGGATGGCGAAGTACAAACCCGACGGCCCGCCGCCGATGATGTTAATCTTCATCAGTGTAGTCCAGGCACGATGTAGCCCTCTTCCTGGGGATCGAAACCGTACACACGAATCACGTCAGCGCGGGGCAGCACTCGGGCGATGAAGCGGCGCCGGATTTCCCCATCGCCGGCCTGAGGGAATCTTTGATGCAGATCCGCCAAGATCAGCTTTCGCACAGCTTCCGTGAGCTCGAAAGCAAGCGCGAGTCGCTTCGGTGGTATACAACGCATCATCTCATAATGCACTTGCGCTTCCGGAGTTGTGTTTGAGAAGAGTACTTTCATGTCAATGGAAAGGAATTAGCGGTGGTGGCCTATTGCGAATCTTGTGGAGGACGATCCACGAAAATCACACGAATCAACACGAATAATTAGTGCCATTTCGTGTGATTTCGTGGTTCGTTTCGCCGCAGCCTTCGCAATGAGACAACGTGATACTGCCGCTACCAATTGGCGCTGCCCTTCTCAGACAATTATGCATCGCCTACTACTCCTTCAAGAGCTGGCTGGCAATGATGAGCTTCTGGATCTCGGATGTGCCTTCATAGATGCGCAAAGCGCGCACGTCGCGGTAAAGACGTTCCACCACACTGCCGCGCACGAGCCCCGCACCACCGTGGATCTGAACAGCCTGATCAATGATCCGGCTGGCAGCTTCGGTGGCGTAGAGCTTAGCCTCGCTGGCCTCTCGGCTTACCCGTCCGGTCCCGGTGTCTTTGAGATAGGCGGCGCGATAAACCAACAGCCGGGAGGCGTCAAGCTCCGTGATCATATCGGCCAACTTTTCCTGGATGAGTTGATGCTCCGCGAGTAAGCGACCAAATTGTTTCCGGTTGAGGGCATGGCGAAGAGATTCATCAAGCGCACGCCGGGCCATGCCGCAAGCGGCGGCTCCCACGCTCGCACGAAAAGTGTCGAGCGTACGCATCGCTAGGATAAAACCATCTCCTTCGGCTCCTACCATGTCCTCCGCCGGAACTCGACAACCGTGAAAAGCAATTTCACCAATCGGGTGAGGTGAGATCATTTCGGTCCGCTCGACCACGGTGAAACCGGGCATCCGCGCGCTCACAACAAACGCGGAGAGTTCTGCCCGTCCGTCGGTTTGAGTTCCGGTTCGGGCAAACACGGTATAGAAATCCGCGACTCCCGCATTTGAGATGAAGCGCTTGCTACCGTCGATGACCCAAGCGTCACCATCGCGCCGAGCGGTGGTTCTAATGGCGGAGACGTCGGAGCCCGCTTCGGGTTCTGTCAAAGCAAATGCTGCGATGGCCCTGCCTTCTGCTGCGCGCGTCACCCAGAAATCGCGGACATGCTCCGGGGCCGCCTGACTAATCGCATACGTACCTAACCCCTGCATCACGAAAGCGAGGTCAGCCAATGCTGATGAGTAGGCGAGGGCCTCGCGAATCAAGCAGAGGGCGCGGACATCAAACCGCGTATCGTGTGCAGCGACCGCATAACGGAGCACACCGGCATTGGCCAGTGCACTCACGTAGTCGCGGACTCGCTCGTCAACATCGCGATCTTCGATAGCCCGAGGTTCGATCTCCTGCTCAACAAACGATGCGACGACGCTCGCAAAGTTGCGATGCTCAGAAGTGAAGAAGGGTGTTTGTTGGATAAATGAATCCATATTTTGGACTGCGCCGGCGTAGCGTAGCAGCGACGGCGCTTTGGATTGGTTTAGTTACTATTCTGACGCTCCCGTCAAACCCATCATATCGCTTTTAAGGCGACTCGGATTAAAGCGCAGCCAATCCAAAAGCGGTGTCGCGCTGCGCACCGCGCTCCAAATTACTTGAACTTCGGCTCACGTTTTCCGACGAATGCTTCGTAAGCCTCGCGATAGTCAGGATGCTGCATGCAAATGGCCTGTGCCTGTGCCTCGGATTCCAGCGCAGCGCTGAGATTCATATCCAACTCACGATTGAGCATTTCCTTGGTCTTGGCCAGCGCGAAGGAAGGTCCTTGAGCCAGCCTTTCTGCGAATTCGCGAGTGACTTTCCCCAGCTCTTCAGCGGGTACCACCCTGCTATATAGGCCAATTCGTTCCGCTTCTGGCGCGGAAATGAAATCGCCGGTAAAGAGCAATTCAGTAGCCTTTGCCAAACCGACTACGCGCGGCAACAAGTGCGCGGCTCCCATGTCGGCGCCTGATAGGCCCACCTTTACAAAAAGAAAAGCAATCCTGGCTTCCAGGCTGGCGATCCTGATATCCGATGCCAATGCTATGCAAGCGCCAGCTCCCGCCGTTGTGCCATTCAAGCTGGCAATCACCGGCTTTGGCAAAGTACGAATGTTGCCAATCAGATCGCAAGTCATTCGCGTGAACTCCAACAGGCCTTCCATATCGCGGGCAAAGAGTTCACCGATAATGTCGTGGACGTCACCGCCGGAACAGAAAGCCCGTCCGGCCCCGGTGATGACCACCACGCGTACGTCATCTTCGCTGCGTAAGGCCGCGAACGTATCAGTTAGCTCTCGATAAACTTCAAAGGTGAGCGCATTCAGGCGCTCTGGGCGGTTGAGAGTGATGGTAACTACACCCTTATCCGACCGTTCGTAATGAAAACTCGTGGGCTGTCTCATGCTGGTGATCGGCGTTGTTATACGTCAGTCCGCAAAGCGGACGACTGAATTGTTGAAAGGATCATTCACGCTTGCCCTTCTTCAGTCGTCCGTTTCACGGACTAGCGAATCAAGTCATGACGATCCCATCACTCAAGTGCTGGGCTATTTTCAGCCGTCCGCAAAGCGGACTGAGCACATCTTGCAGAAAATGAGAATCACAACGCCGCAATCGCTTCGATTTCGACCTTCGCCTCGTCATCAAGCAAGCTCTTCACTTCCACCAGCACCATTGCCGGAAAGTGGTTCCCCATGTGGGTGCGGTAGCGTTCACCGATTTCCCGTTTGCAGGCCTCGTATTCCTTCTTATTGTTAACGTAAATAATCAGGCGAGCGATTTGTTCTGGCCGTCCGCCGACGTCGGTAACAACTGCAACTACGTTGGCGAGAGCGCGATCAAACTGTTCCACAAAATCCGCGCTAATAATTTTCTGCTGTTCATTCCAACCGAGTTGCCCGGCAACGAATAGCAAACGCGTTCCCGGCTCAGTCATAACGCCGTTGGAATAACCTCGTGGAGGACCGAGCGAAGCAGGATTAATGAATTTAAGACTCATAAGGACAAGAAACTAAGAAACAAAGATGTTTTTCGGTAAAGTAGATTTCGCAGAGTTACTCTTCTGGACAACGGTTTTGCACAGGCTCGACGAAGCAGCAAGGTAGTAGATTCCGCTCCGATGAGCAAGAGCTTACTAGCCCGTGTCTCAGACTTTATTCCAGCTGAAAAGGAAAGAGCCGCCTCGATGATAGGCGGCCCCTTGAGGCTCATGCTGGACGTGCAGCGGTTAGAGAATCTTGTCCAGACGTGATGCCAACTGACCCGCGAGATTTCCCTGTGGGTCTATCCCGCGAATAGGCTCTCCGACGACAATGCCTTGCTTGTCAAGAATGACAATCGAGGGCAATTGATCGATGCCGAGTTTCTTGGATACCGCACCGTCCGGGTCGCGCAGGACAGTAACCTTCAGACCATACTTTTGGGCAAAGGCGCGCAACTGCTCGTCTGAGGCAAAGTTCTTCGACTTCTCATTCTCCGACTCCGTGCTCACGAAGTAGACAACTACCCCGCGGTCGCTGTATTCGTCAGCGAGTTTCCTGATTCCCTGCAACTGGGTTCGGGAAAGAGGAAGCCATGAAGCACCAAAAGCGAGCACCACAACCTCACCGCGGAGGCTCTCAGAGGTAACCGTTTGACCGTCGATTGACCGCATCGAGAACTCTACGGGCCCACTATCGCTCTTTTGCGCCAAAGCGAGGCTTGAACCAAGCAGGACCAGCAGAAATCCGGCCAAATATGTCTTGCAGTTCGAGAGAAACATCTTTTCTCCTTTGCGGCCAAAGCTCATCGTTGAGATTTGGGAAAACCGACACCGCGTTAGATGACCAGAGGCTGGGTTTAGTTGGTCAATTAAGTGGGTCTCTTTCGGATGTACGGGTTATCCGGGACCCCTTGACTCCTGTCAACTGGGGGAACACCAAAGACTTCCTGGTGTAAGGCGCGGTAATCATCCCATGTATCCATGTCCCACGCAATAAAGGGCGAATTAACAGGTAGCCGTCGAACCTGCTCCTGGTGGGCGTTGAGAAAGGATCTAAGGCCCCCGCTCGAATCAAGATTTAACAAATCCTCGCGAAAGCGGAAGTCAACCAGGACCGGGTGACCACCATGGCCTTGAAACTCGGGGATGACCAGCCTCTCCCCTAATGTCCATTCGGTCACAATGGCCCTTATAACGTTCGGCGGAACCGCCGGCTGGTCTGTCAAGGCAATAAGAGCAGCCTTGGTTTTGGGAAGGAGTTCTTTGAGGCCACAGGCGATTGAGGCGCCCATTTCACTGGTTGAATCCGGATTAATGGCAAATCCGAGGCGGAGATCACTGAGAGTCGGCTGAAGTTCCTCAGCTCCGTGGCCCAGCACTACAACAATCTCTTCAACTCCAGCCTGCCGGAGGTTTTGGATGCACTTACGAATAACTGTTGTCTTACCGAAGGGAAGCAGAGGTTTAAAAGCGCCCATGCGCTCTGATTTGCCGGCGGCCAGGAGGATTGCGGAAACTTCGCTCATGAGATGGCCTTTGGAGCGCGGTGGCAAGGGCAGCGCGACACCGCTTTGGATCTGTGTAGGACAACTAGCTCCTGCGACAAGAACCAAAGCGCCGTCGCCGCTTCGCTCTGCCGGCGCACTCCATAATTGCTCTATTTCGAGCGCAATGCATCGAGGGCACGCTGTGTGTATTGTCGCGTCATCTGTTTGCGCCAGTTCATGACGAAGTCGGTATTGTCCAGTGGGCGAGCCTTGACGTAAGCAGCTTCAGCAGCGGCTTCGATATGATCGCGATCGAGAGGTTGGCCGATTAGCGCTTGTCCCGCTTCCTTAACTTCAAGAGGCGATGGAGCAATGCCTCCAAGGATGAGCTTGGCATCTTTTACCAAACCCGTAGGATCGAGTTGAACCCAGGCGGCCACACCAAGCACCGGAAAATCGAAAGCACCACGGCGACGAAGCTTTTGGTAAGAAGCGCGCCAGCCGTTCGTTGGCGGTAGCTCAATATCGACCAGCAGCTCGTCAGACCTTTTGTGCAGGTAGTCGATACCATCGTCGTTGTATAAATCTGCGGCATCGATCACCCGATCGCCAAGTGTCGAAGTAAATCGCAGCTTGGCGCCAATGGCTACCATGACTGGAACCAGATCCGACGACTGCACGGCCCAGCACTTAGAACTCCCAGGGGCTACCCAACAGATGTCGCCGTCCTTCTTCAAGCAGAAGTTGATACCTTTGCGCCACTCGTAGTTTTGATTGTAGTAGTTGCAGCGTGTGTCGAGCAGCAAGTTGCCGCCAATCGTGCCCATGTTGCGGAGAATCGGAGTGGAGATGGTCCGCGCCGCGTGGGCGACAACTGGATAATCGCGATTGATGATGGGGTTCTCGCAGACATCAGTTAGTGTAACCGACGCGCCGATCCTCAAACCCGACTTCCCAGCACCCGAGATCTGATTTAACTCAGGCACCCGCATGATTGAGATAACAGTCTTCGGCATCTGCTGCCGGCGCTTCATGTTGGGATAGAGATCCGTACCTCCTGCCACAAACTGACCTTCAGGACCAGCACCCGCAATAATCTTCAACGCCTCCGAGATTTCTCGTGGCACGCGGTAGTCAAATTTGGGTAGTCGCATCATGGATTGAACTCGCAAAGAGTGACATAAGAGAAATGAATCAACTAGCGCCGGAGGTGCGGCAGAAGGTAGCCAGGGGCAAGCGCGCTTGGCGCGCCGCCCCTGGGTTACGTCAATAATACGACCCCGCCCTGAAAGGGCGCAAAGAACTTCCCAAAACCTGAATGTCTAGAGACGTCGAAACTGTAGCGTGATTGAATAGAACGGGCGCTTATGATTGATGATGCTTAATCCGCCCTTTCAGGGCGCGGTTGTGTTGGGGACTTGAACCAGAGGATGCGCGCAAGGCCGCTTGCCTCTGGCTACCCTATGCCACGCCTCCGGCTCTAGTTGAGTCGCCCCGATCACCACTCCTTCGTTCTCTTGTAGAGTTGCACGCAGGTGGTTTTCCCAAACTGCACCAGCACCCACCAATCCAACCTCGGCAATTTCATTCACAGCACTATTCAAAAAGTTATAGCTACGAATGCACCGCTACCCGCGGCATCTCGCGGCCGTCGCCGCCTTCTGCCGGCGTTAGCACTCGCATCGGCACGGGCCAGTCAACCGCAGGCACCGAATCGGGTCCGTAACGACCATCGCCACCTTTCGCTTTTTCCCGCAGCGCCTTCAGAACCTTCTCCGGCATGATGGGTACTTCATCGATACGCACTCCCACCGCATCGTAAACTGCATTCGCGACGGCGGGTGGCACAGGAAGCAGCGGACCCTGGCCGACTTCCTTCGCGCCAAACGGACCATTGGGATCGGCGTCTTCGATCAGATACGTCTTAACGTCGCACATCTCCATTGTCGTTGGGCTCTTGTATTCGAGCATCGAAGGAAACTTGTGCACTACGTGGCGATTGCCGCGATAAGCCATCTCTTCCATCAGGATTTCTCCCAGACCCATGTAGACACTGCCTTCCACCTGGCCCATGACGAGCATCGGATTGATCGACCGGCCGATATCGTGCGCAATCCAGATACGCTCGACAACGACGATACCGGTCGAAGGATCGACATCCACTTCCGCAACCGCGGCCGTGTAACTGTAAGCAGGTGATG
>JBPCMM010000062.1:0-7107 GCA_051002255.1 Pyrinomonadaceae bacterium | reverse complement strand
GTGATCGTAATATCAACGACGACCATAACAGGTCAAAACCTCGCCTGTAAGCTTTTCAAAAGCGAAGCCGCAAAGGTTTTTTATTTCCCATTCGACTGGCGCTGGACTGTTCGGCGCGCCCTCAAAGCAATTAATCCGGATGCCGTTCTGATCATGGAAACCGAGCTCTGGCCGGGCTTTTTGCGCGAGTGCTACACACAGCACATTCCGGTGGCCATCGTGAATGGTCGAATTTCCCATCAATCTTTTCGCAGATACAAATGGATAAGCGGATTTGTCTCGCGCGTTCTCGAATGTCTTAGCGTCGCGATAATGCAAACGGAGGCTGATGCTGAGCGAATTCGCATTCTTGGGCTCCCTCCCAGCAAAGTCTTCGTTTCGGGCAATCTGAAATTTGACGCCGGCACAATGCCCTCCTCAAATTCATTGGCTGGCGAACTCCAACAACGGTTCAAGTTCTCCAACGAGGCGCCATTGATTCTCGCCGCCAGCACTCACGCTCCCGAAGAGCGCGTGATGTTAGAAGCCTTTCAGCGCCTCAGGACCGGGTCATCTAAAAAACTCAGGCTATTGCTGGCGCCGCGCCACCCTGAACGCTTCGCAGACGTTGCTTCACTGCTCGACAGCTCGAGATTAACCTGGACCCGCCGCTCGAAGCCGGCGAGCCCAATCGATCGAACTTGCGACGCAATTCTCCTTGATACTATCGGCGAGCTTTCGGACATCTATTCGCTGGCCGCGGTAGTTTTTGTCGGCGGAAGCATCGCGAACAATGGCGGGCATAACATCCTAGAACCAGCCGCGGTAGGAGCGGCTATCGTCACGGGCGCACATACTCAAAACTTTGATGGCATCGTTACGGTATTTGTCAAAAACCAAGCGATCATTCAACTGCCTTTCCTGCCCGACGGACAAGCTGGTAGTGCACTGGGGGATGTGTTTACAGAACTTCTAACTGACAAGCAACGGCGACGTGAGCTGGGTCAGCGGGCGAAGCATTTGGTTGAAGAGAATCAGGGGGCAACGGAACGCACCCTGGATTTGCTCGATTCTTTGCTCATTAACAATCACGACTAACCGTCGACCGCTTGCGTTGTTGGTTCTTGAATCTCCATGAGCTCGATTTCCAACGTGATAATTCCTCCTCTGAGCGCACTTTACCGAGCTGTAACGCAAACACGACTCGCCGCGTACAATAGAGGTTTGCTCCCAGTCACTAAGCTTCCCGCTCCTGTAATAAGCATCGGGAACCTAACCACCGGCGGCACCGGTAAGACTCCGCTAGTCGAATGGGTGTGCCGAACGCTGGCGCGGAAACAAAAAAAGGCATGCATCCTGACACGCGGTTATGGACGCCTTAACCCCGGCTCTCGAGTGATCGTTTCAGATGGCTCCACAGTTTTGACCAATGCCGCGGAAGCCGGCGACGAATCTTTCTTGCTGGCCCAAAACCTAAGAGGACTTGCTGCCGTGATCAGCGATCCGAATCGTATCGCCGCCGGCAAGTGGGCAATTGAAAACCTCGGCACTGAGGTTTTTGTCTTGGATGACGGTTTTCAGCATCTCGCTCTGGTGCGCGATCTCAATATCGTAACTATCGACGCAACCAACCCGTGGGGCGGCGGAAAGCTCTTGCCAGCTGGCAGACTGCGCGAGCCTCGGTCTAGTCTATCTCGGGCTGATTGTGTGGTCGTGACGAGAGCCGATCAAAGCGATGAGGTGATTTCGCTGGAAGCGGAGATTCAAGGACTTATTGGCTCTCGGCCTGTAGTCACCTCGGAAATGGCAGTCAAAGGTATTACCAGGATGACCTCCGAGCGGCTAGAAGAGCTCGGTTCTCTGCCTCAGCCAGCCACCGCGTTCTGCGCTGTAGGAAATCCTGAGTCGTTCTTTAAACAACTCCGCCGGGCCGGAATCGATCTGGTTTTCACTCGCACTTTTCCCGATCACCACCGGTACACGCAGGCGGACGTCGACTCGTTGATTCAGGAGTCTAGAGAAGGCGGTGCGCAAAGTCTCATCACAACAGCCAAAGACGCCGTAAAACTACAACCGAGCAAGTTTGAGCTCCCGTGTTATGTAATGAACATCGAGATTTTGATCGAAGAGGAAGACAGGATTATTCAGATGGTGGATGCCGCGGCAGCTTAATCTCGGATGCCCATTTATCATGGTGGTGGGGCTGAGGCGTCCGGTGGTTTGGCACTTGGCTGGGGCGCCGGCTTGTTGCCGGGCGGGGGTATTGGTGGCTGCTCGTTCGTGTTCACCCGATTGGAAGGGGATGGCAAGGGAACGCTCGTCGTAGGCGGCTTGTTAGTATTCTGGTTTGAGTTTTCGTCCGCAGCAGTAGAGTTCGCGTTGCTGTTAACGGTTACAATGGGAGAAAGCGTTGCCTCGGCGTTCGCGTTGGCATTTTCGTTCTCGTTCGCATTAGTTACCTCGTTCGCAGTCCTCCCAACTGAAGGAATATCCTGCTCAGTTTTTCCTGTAGCCGGAGGTGCAGCTTCTACTGCCTGACTGTTTGGATCGGCAACGAGTCCCGGTTGAGGCTGATTGTTGTTTGCCGGCTCGGAGTTTTTCGTAAACGCATATACGACTGCAAAAACGAGTAGCAGACCTGCGAGCGAAGGAATCAAGATCTTCCATAGGTTTAGATTGCTTGCCGGCGAAGCTGCGTACATCTCCGTCGTTCGCGGCGCCACGTTCGCAACCGACATGTTCTCAACTCTTGGCCGCAACATAGTTTCCTCATCCGGTTCCGTCGCGGCACGCTCCGAAGTCGAATGGGTGGGAACAACGATCCGATGACTTGCCGAGCTCGTGGGCACCGGAGGCACTGCTGCCACTTCCATACCCGACGCCATAGTCAGGTCTTCAACCAGATCTCCCACATGTTGGTGGCGATCGTCGGGGTGCTTGGCCATTGCTCGTTGCAAGACGCGTCCTACGCCCGACGGCAAATCGGGTCTTTCCTGCAAAACCGAAGGAGCTTCGTCCTGCAAGTGTTTCATCATGATTGCGGTTGGCGATGGGCCGGTAAAAGGCACGTGCCCGACCAGCATCTCGAAGATGATCACGCCGAGCGAATAGAGATCGGAGCGCGCATCGATTTTCGACGCTTGCGAACACTGCTCTGGTGACATGTATTGCGGGGTACCGATTACTAAATCTGGGGCCGTGAGACCCGGATCGTACGTACCGGTTGGCTCGGTGATCTTGGCGATGCCGAAATCCAATACCTTTGCATAGTCAGGCCCAGCGGAATTCAACAACATGATGTTCTCGCTCTTTAAATCCCGATGCACCACGCCTTGTTCGCGGGCCGCACCCAACGCCCCACCCATCTGCCGGGGGATTTCGACCACTCGCGGCAGTGGCATAGGGCCTTCTTCTCTAATGATCTCTTTGAGTGTCTTCCCATTGAGATACTCCATTACCAGGAAGACGACCCCTTCTTCGGATTCTCCGAAGTCCGTTACGCTCACTGCATGAGGATGAGATATCCGAGATGCAGCTCGCGCCTCCCTGGAGAAGCGCGCAACTATCTTTTCGTCGGCTGCAAGGGCAGGTCGCAGCACCTTAACTGCCACGGTTTTGTCCATCAGAACATGCGTGCCGCGATAGACAGCCCCCATGCCTCCTTCATTAAGACGTTCGTCCATTCGATACTTGCCAGCAAGGACCTGGCCAAGTAAAGAGTCGCCGGTCTTCTCAAGGGCGACACCGTCAGAAGGGCACAGTGTGGTGGCGTCCGGATATTCGGTTCCGCAATTCGGACATATTTTCATTAACGGATCTTGCCTCGGTGCTTTCTGTTTGGGAGAGATGTCAGCGTATCACACAGCTTTCGAGACAAGCAAAGATGGGTGAAAAAGCCAGAACAAAAATGCGAGCGAGGCTGACAACCCCGCTCGCATCTTTTGCTAACGCGTAGGTTGGTAGGTTAGGTTTTTACGAACACAATAACCAGCGCGAACAGAACCAGCGATTCGATCAGTGCCAGTCCCAAAATCATCATCGTCTGAATTTTGGCGGACGCGCCGGGATTACGGGCCGCCCCTTCGCAGGCGGCCGCGCCGATTCGGGATTGGCCCAGAGCGCCCCCAAAGACCGCAATGGCAAAGCCAATGCCGGCGGCGATTGCCTTGAGCCCAGCCGAGTTGTCCGCTTCCTGCACAGGGGCCTGTGCAAGTACGGGCATGGTGGTCATCAACATGCCCACAAGCGAGAAGAAAAGGATCCTGAGTTTTCTCATCGACGTCTCTCCATTTGAAGTCGTGCTTCAGAATGATTGGGTACAGTTACAAACCGAATAGAAGTCAAACTGGCTGATATGATTTCGCCTGCATCCGGTATCCACCGCCCCTCGAACAACGGCGCTCCTGCGAAACAGACATTTCCTGCTTCAAAAAGCGAAGCTATGATTTGCTCAGTAATGCTCCATCCGGGTGAGTCTGCACCCTGCGGTCACTACGTTTGCGATCAACGTACCCGGCGCATTTGCCAGAGCCGCTCGAATCGCGCTGCGTTATTACTGCGGGATGATGCCATCATGAAATTGCGAGCGCCTCATTCTGCTCGCGGCTCCCATGACCCTCGATTACTTGCTCCTCGTGCTCGCCGAATTCTTCATGCGGTGCATGCGATACTTCGCTTAAATAGAGTTGCGACAGCAGGATAAAGACAAAGGTCTGTACGAACGCTACAAAAACTCCCAGCGGCATGAGCAAAACCGGCAAGAGCCATTGCGTAATAGGAGGGTAGATACCGGCAACCGTACTGGTAACCTGCTCATCGGCAAATATGTTCCCAAATAGACGAATGCCCAAAGAGAACGGGCGGATGAGGTTGCTGATTACTTCAATTGGGAAGATTAACCAGGAGATCCACCAAATCGGACCCGCCAAATGCTTCAAGTGTCCGAGAATGCCATTCTCTGCGATGCCCACATAGTTGTAGTACAGAAATGAAGACAGTCCTAGGGCGAAGGTGACGCTGGTTGCCGCGGTCGGCGACATGAATAATGGAAACAGACCCATCAAATTAGAAACCAGGATCAGCACCGCGAAAGTCATCACAATCGGGAAGTATTTCAATCCGTGCGGGCCCACAATGTCTGCGAGCATGTCGCGCACGGCCAGCACACCAACCTCGAGAGTTTGTTGTCCGGGTCCTGGCTCTTCAGTTGACAGCTTTCCTTTAAGAATCCAGATGATGGTGACACTCAGTATGCAGGCGATGACAAACATCACCGTGTACCAGGGAATCGCTGTCTCGGGACTATACGGCCCAAACACGGCCTCCGGCGTCGTGTGAAACTTAGCGAAGAAAGACTTCCAGAGCGGATAGGTGTACCTCATCTGGAGCTGGTAGACCGGCTCGCCAAAGTAATGGTTGACCAACTCAACGATGATCGGGGTGTGATGCGCGGTCTCCGCCGCTTTTTCGCCATGCTCCCCAGCCTTGGCGGTCTCCAGCAACCAGAACATTAATTAATTCCCTCTCGATGAATGATTGCAAAATAGAACTCCCTAAGAGCTTCGAGGAATAAGGCGACTACGAAACTACACAGCCCCGCCAACGTCGCGGGTAATGAGACAACATTTAGCTGGTAAGCAGTGAACACAATTGCCCCCACCACGAAGTAGCGCAGGATATACTGCACCAACTTAATCTGAGGCTTTGTGGCCTGGCCCAAGGCGAGATCGAAGCCGGCTGAAATGGAGGTCCGCATCCAATAGTAGTTAAGCAAAGAAAGGACCCCGCCTACCAGCAATCCGGTGGTGATTCGCCAGGGTGCGAGAGGCGCGCTGATAATCACGGCCAACGCGACTGCACCTGCCATGGTGCGAAAAATACGCCCATCGATACCGTCGTCAGTCGAGTCCGAAAGCGCGCTCCCGTTTTCATTGTTTCCAGTTTTTTTCATTAGGGAAGCGGGTGATTTTACACGGGCAAACGGCGAGTTGTCGAGTTAAGAGCTTGTGCTCAACGGCAGTAGCCCGACTGTTAAGGAGGCCTCGATTGTAATCTCACGCTCGATGAGTCCCCTTCGGACGACTGACTGAAGCCCAGCACTTGAGTGCCTGTGTCAAAACTTTAACGCTGAAAGCGTTCGCTAATTTGAGCCCAGGGTTGCTTCAACCCTGGCCTACACACATCCAAAAAATCATAACGCCGAAGGTGTTGGCAAATCGCGCAACAGCCGACTCGCGAACTCTTTCAGAGTTTAGATTTAATCGAGAGAACTGGAGTTTTGACAAAGGCACTCAAGACGCCGGTTAGTGCTCACTATAGTTTCGAGGTCAGCTTCACAAACTGGTAGAAGCCCACGACGGCACCCAACACCAGGCCGGAGATCATTAACCAGGGTGCGGTTTCCAACCAGCGATCAAGCAGCCAGCCAACACCCCAAAGAAACACTACTGAGACAAACAAGGTCAGACCGGCAGCGTAAGCAATCCCCATCTTTCGATTAGTGTTCGGATCGTTACCGCTGGCCATTTGGAGATCACCAACTCTCGCGTGTCAGGAAGTTCTTCGGCAGTTCGTAAAGCAGAGCACGGCGAGAATGGCGCATGGAATCGTGAATGAAACAAACGTGCGTGCACCAGCACGCCTTGCCACCATCGATAGCGTTCAGTTCCACGTCCCGCTCGTGCGCAGCCCAAAGCGCTCCAAAGTTATAATCAAAATCGCTCAGGGTCGCAAACTTCTCCCGCAACTCACAAGCGCGCACATCGCCGTTGTAGTCGATCACAGCTGTGGTCTCACCGGCCGTGCAGGGGAAAGGCCATGCAGTCGGCGTTTCAAAGTTCGCGTGTTGAGTTCGGTAATGAGTCGTGATCGCACCGACGTAAGCAACATTCTTGACGAACCGCTTGCAGGCGTCGTCATCGGCAAACATTCGATCACCGTAGCGCTTGGTCAACCGCGAGACGAACGAGTAGATGCCGGGGAGCGACTCAGCCGGCACCTGTTTAATCTCATCGCCAACAGGTGTTTCACCCCTGATGATATTGAAATATTGACCGTCCAGTCGGAAGGCCTGCCACATGTAGTCCGCAAGTTTTTCGATCTCGGTGTAATTCTCCGCGCACACGACTG